>NZ_JAODYT010000008.1:0-109872 GCF_029834875.1 Pseudomonas sp. GD04158
GGGCGTCGCCTTGCAGCTGGGCGTCGAGCCGGGCGCCTGGAGCCTGGCGCTGCACGGCGCTGCGGCCCTGTTGCCGGCCTGTAGCGCGCGGCTGTTGCCGCTGTTGCTGGCGCCGCTGACCGAGGTGGCCGAGTCGGTGCCGGAAGGCCTGCTGCTGCGCCAGTTGCTGCAGCGCCTGCCGGAGCTGGGCGGTGCCCGGAGCGGCTTGGGCCTGCAAGGGCTCAGCGTCGGCCTGGGTGAGAGCGAGCGGGCGCAGTTGGAGGCGCTGTTCGCCGCGGTCGAACCCTTGGCCGCCGGGCAGCCGCAGGCGGCGTCAAACCACGAGCTGCTGTGGCGTGAGGTGGCGCAGCCGGGTGGTGATGCGGCGCTGGTGCTGCTATGCCCGCTGGCGGATGACGAGCCGCGCTGCGAGGCGGCCTGGCGCCTGCTCGGGCAACTGCTGCAGGGGGCTTTCTATCGCCGTCTGCGCGGCGAGCTGCAACTGGGCTATGCGCTGTTTGCCGGCTACCGCCAGGTGCAGGGCGAGCGCGTGCTGCTGTTCGCCCTGCAGTCGCCGATGTGCGATGCGGCCGGCATCTTCGCGCATATCCGCAGCTTTCTCGACCAGCAGCGCCAGCGGATCGCCGAGCTGCCGGATGCGGAGTTCGAGCGCTGCCGCGAGGAACTGGCGCAGGCTCTGCGAACGCCCAAGGGCAATGTGGCGCGTGCCGAGCAACTGTGGCAATTACAGCTGGCTGGACTGAATGAAGAGCGCCCGCAACGGGTGCGCCAGGCATTGGCTGAGCTGACGCAGGATGAGCTGCAGGCGGCCTATGCGCAGTTGTTGCAAAGCGGCAGCTGGCGGGTGCTGGCCAGCAGGCCTGGGCCACACGCCTAGGCGCGATTTTTCTTCTCCCTCGATTCCTCGGCGGCCTGTGGGGCGCGCAGCGCACCCAACGGGATGGATGCGCCGTGCGCTTCTACGCCCAAGGATTGTGTCGGTACTACGACCTTTCGCCCGCTACCGGTAGCAGCCCGGTCGCGGGTCGCCCGGGGCAAGCCGGGCAGGGCGCGCCAAAGCAGCAGGCAAACGCTGCCAAGGCAGCGTATGGCCTGCCCTGGCGCCTTTCGATAATCGCCTCCGACCCGACTGCCCTGGCGGTCGACCACTCAAGCGGAGAGCGTTATGCACAACAAGAAGATCGCCAACCCCCGGTTTCTGCCCCTTGCCCTGGCTGCGGCCGTAGCGCTGGTCGGCTCCCAGCAGGCCGCCGCCGAAATCGTCCTGTACGACAAGGACGACACCACCTTTTCCACCGACGGCTATATCAACGCCTTCTACGTCAACAGTGACGTCGATCGCGAGGGCGAGCAGTTCGACCGTCGTCAGTCGCGGGTGAAGATGGGCTTTCTGCCCAACTGGATCGGCTTCAACTTCGGCAAGCAGATCGACGATCTCAAACTGGGCGGCCGCTCCTCGTTCTGGGTGACCATCAACGACAGCGAAGCCAACGGCACCGACACCGCCATCGACGTGCGTCAGTTCTACGGCACCGTCTCCAGCCCGGAATGGGGCGAGGTGCTGGTGGGCAAGGACTTCGGTCTGTTCTCGCGCTCCAACATCTTCCTCGACGAGCTGCTTGCCGGGTACGGCAACGTCTCCGACACCCTTGGCCTGGTGGATGGCAACGGCGTGTCCTTCGGCAATATCGGCACCGGCTACCCGTATCCGTTCCCGACCTCGCAGATCACCTACCGCAACAACAACCTGGCCGAAGGCCTGCGTGTGGCGGTGGGCATCATGGACCCGGTCGACACCAACGACGACAGCCCGACCGGCAAGGCCTATCAGGAAAACCCGCGTTTCGAATCGGAAGTCAGCTACCAGTTCGATGTGGGCGGCTCGACCATCTACACCTGGGTCAACGGCGCTTACCAGACCTCCGAAAACACCGACGACACCGTCGACAAGGTCACCTCCAAGGGCCTTGGCTATGGCGTGCAGGCCAAGTTCGGCGGCCTGTCGCTGACCGGTTCGGGCTTCCAGGCCAAGGGCATCAACCCGTTCTTCACCAACAACCTGGGCGAGCCGACCCTGCGTGACATCGACAGCGACGGCTACCTGTTGCAGGGTTCCTACACCTGGGGCAAGAACCGCGTGGCGCTGTCCTACGGCAAGACCGAGGACGACGGCAACGGCCTGGGCGTGGCAGCGGACTACGAGACCCGCGGCATTGCCTACTTCCGCACCATCAACGACAACCTCAAGCTGGTGGCCGAGTACAACCAGTACCAGATCGATGCCGCCGCAGGCAGCGGTCTGAACGAGGACACCGACACCTTCGCCGTGGGTGCCGTGCTCAGCTGGTAAGCACCGTTGCACAAGGCCGGGCAGGGGGCGACCTCTGCCCGGTCTTTTTTCGGAACATGGGCACATGGCTCTGGCTTGGCGGCGTGCCCCCGGAACGACGAATGACTCGCAAGGCCCATCGTCTGGTGACTTGATCCTGTGCCCCTCAGATACAGGGCGGAGCCTCCATAGGTTCCTGTTGGCTGTCGGTCTCTTTGGGTTTGGATGAGGGGTAATCCACGCGCCTTATATTGCTGAAATTAAATTGCATGCAATTTAATTGCTCGCTATTTTGCTCCCAGCTTCCAGCCCACTCAGGACGATTCCTCATGAGCAACGCACTTTTCGATATCCCGGTCACCACCATCAAGGGCGAGCAGAAAACCCTGGCCGACTTCGGCGGCAAGGCCGTGCTGGTGGTCAACACCGCCAGCAAGTGCGGTTTCACTCCGCAGTACAAGGGCCTGGAAAGCGTCTGGCAGCAGTACAAGGACCAGGGCCTGGTAGTGCTCGGCTTTCCCTGCAACCAGTTCGGCAAGCAGGAGCCGGGTGACGAGGGCGCGATCTCCGAGTTCTGCGAGCTGAACTTCGGCGTCAGCTTCCCGCTGTTCAAGAAGGTCGACGTCAACGGTGCCGCCGCTCACCCGCTGTTCGTGCAGCTGAAGAAGCGCGCCCCCGGCCTGCTCGGCAGCCAGGGCATCAAATGGAACTTCACCAAGTTTCTGATCGGCAAGGATGGCCAGGTGGTCAAGCGCTTCGCCCCGACCACCAAGCCCGAAGAGCTCTCCAGCGAGATCGAAGCCCTGCTCAAATGACCGCTTTCGATACCGCCGGGCTGCAGCTGGACAACCAGCTGTGCTTCAAGCTTTACGCCGCCTCGCGCGCGGTCATACGCGCCTACAAGCCGATGCTCGATGCTCTCGGTCTGACCTACCCGCAGTACCTGGCGATGCTGGTGCTGTGGGAGTGGCAGGAGCAGGCCCCCGAGCAGCCGACGCTCAAGGCGCTCGGGCAACGCCTGCAGCTGGATTCGGGCACCCTCACGCCCTTGCTCAAGCGCCTGGAGCAGATGGGGCTGGTGCTGCGTCGCCGCGCCGAGGCGGATGAGCGTGAGGTGCATCTGACCCTGAGCGAGGCAGGCAGGGCGTTGCGGGCGCAGGTCGCGCCGCTCAAGGCGCAGCTGCTGTGTCAGCTGGGCGATGATGACCTGCTGGAAATGGATGGCCTGCGCCGCAGCCTGGATCGTCTGCTGGCCCGGTTCAGCGCGTGACTTCCACGGGCAGCCAGCTGTCGAGCATGGCGGCCAGTTCCTCGCGGCGGAAGGGTTTGGCCAGGTAGTCGTTCATGCCGGCGGCGCGGCAGCGCTCGCGTTCGTCAGACAGGGCGTTGGCGGTCAGCGCCACGATGGGCAGCTCCGGCCAGCGACCGTTGGCGCGAATGCGGCGGCTGGCCTCGTAGCCATCCATAACCGGCATGTTGCAATCCATCAGCACCAGATCGACGGGCTCCCGTTCGAGTGCTTCCAGCGCTTCGCCGCCATGGCCGGCGACCAGCACCTGGCAGCCCAGCTTGGCCAGCATGCCCTTGGCCACCATCTGGTTGACCGGATTGTCCTCCACCAGCAGCACGCGAGCCGAGCGCTCGCGCTGAGGCTGTGCCTGAGTCTGGCTCTGGGCGTCCGCGGTATCGCTGTGAAAGGTGTGCCGCAACACCTGCAGCAGCCCGCTGCGGGCCAGCGGCCGGGCGATCTGCTGCAGCGGGGCGAGACGCAGGGCTTGATCGTTGGGCAGGAAGTTGCCGTAGGCCGTGACCAGGAGGATGGGCGTGTCCACCGCAGGGCGTATGCCGAGCAGGCATTCGGGGCAATCGCTGATCAGCAGGTCGGCCTCGATGCCCAGCAGGCTGGCATCGGTGTCCAGGCGCTGGTAGTCCAGGCCCCAGGTCGGCAGCCATTGGCTGAGCATCTGCTGCAGGCCGCTGCTGGCGGGGGTCAGGGCGACGATACGACCTTGCAGGCGCGGTTGCGGGGCGGGCCCGCCATGGGCAGGTAGCGGCAGCTGCGCATAGAACTCGCTGCCGAAACCTTCTTTCGATTGCAGGCTGAGGCTGCCGTGCATGGCTTCGCAGAGGCGGCGGGTCAGCGCCAGGCCGAGGCCGGTACCGCCGTATTCGCGCGTGATGCCGACCTCGGCCTGGGCGAACGGCTGGAAGATGCGTGCCTGGGCATCTGCGGCGATGCCGATGCCGGTGTCGCGGACGCGGATGCCGACGCCTTCGGCAGTGCACACCACCTGCAGATCGACGCGGCCGAAACGGGTGAATTTCAAGGCGTTGGACAGCAGGTTGCTGACGATCTGGCGCACACGGGTCGGGTCACCGACGACCTGTGCCGGCAGCTGCGGATCGATCAGGCAGGTCAGCTCCACCGCGCCGGCGGCGTTCTGCGACAGCAGGCTGGCAGTTTCCTCGGCCAGCACGCCGAGGTCGAAGGGAATCTGTTCCAGCTCCAGCTGCCCGGCCTCGAACTTGGAAAGGTCGAGAATGTCGTTGAGCAGCTCCACCAGCACCTTGCCGGAGTCGTGGGCGATGCCCAGCTGCTGCCGTTGCTCGGCGCTGAGCGGGCCATCCAGGGCCAGGGCGAGCATGCCCAGCAGGCCATTGAGCGGGGTGCGAATCTCGTGACTCATGTTGGCCAGGAAGGCCGAGCGGGCCTGGGCCATGTTCAGCGCCGTGGTGCGCGCCACCTCCAGCTCGGCATTGGAGCGGCTGAGGCGGGCGTTGGTGGCCTTGAGTTCGGCGGTACGTGCCGAGACGATGTTTTCCAGCTCGGCCAGGTACTGGGTCAGGCGGTCTTCCGCATGGCGGCGCTGCTCGATCTCCTTGGCGATGCTCGACAGCTGGCGATTGGTGACCTCCACCAGCGTGCCGATCTCGTCGCGCTCATGGCCCTTGGGGCAGGGCACCGGGCGGTGCTGCGGGTCCTGCGGGTTGCGTTCGCTCAGCGCGCGGATCACGCCGACCAGGGGCTTGGTCAGCATGAAGTAGAACAGCACCAGAAGAATCAGCGAGAGCAGCAGGCTGCGGGCGAAGCCGGTCAGCAGGGTCAGTAGCGAGCGCCGCAGAAAGTGGCTGCCGAAGGCGTAGGTGTCCACCTCCAGATGCAGCACGCCAAGCGCCTCGTTGGGGGCATGGGCGACGTAGAGTGGATCGGAGAACTGTCGCTGGGCGCCGAACAGGCTGTCGCTGAACACCCGATAGCGGCTTTCGCGACGCGGGCGGCTGACACTGGCCAGCACCAGGCCGCTGTTGTCGATCAGTTCGGCGCGGGTGACGGCAGGCGAGCGCAGCAGGCCGAGCACCAGCTCCTGGGCCAGTTCGGCGTCGATGTTGTAGGCGATACGGGCGGCCGGGTTGTGGCTGATTTCCAGCAGCGCGCGAATCTCGCGGTTGATGGAGGCCTCTTCGCTGGCATAATCCACGGCCACTTGAGTGACGCTGAGCAGCGTGCCGAGGATAAACGCCACCAGCACGGTAAGGCCGGCCTGTTTGAATGACAGGCGGTGGGTGAGCGAAATATCCATCAAGGCGGTTATGGTCTCTGATCCTGAGCGCCTGCCAAGCATAGCCGATAGCGGCGCTATATCGCAGACTCCGCAACGTGCGGTTCTGCGCAAAAGGAGTAGTGGATCGTGGATTCCCGATTGCAGAGTTTTCTAATCCGCGCCGAGCAGGTGCTGGAGCGTCTCGAGCCCTTGTTGCCGGCTCTGCGCCCCGAATTGGACTGGCAGCAGTGCGTGGCGGCCCGCTGGGTGCGCGATGGGCGCAGCGGCTTTCTGCAGCCGTTGGACGTCAGCCTGGACCTGTCCTTGAGCGACCTGCTCGGTGTCGACGCCCAGCGCGAGCAGCTGGCGCGCAACACCCGCCAGTTCGTCAAAGGCCTGCCGGCCAATCACGCCCTGCTGTGGGGCGCGCGCGGCACCGGCAAGTCGTCGCTGGTACGGGCGCTGCTGGCCGAGCATGCCGCGGCCGGGCTGCGCCTGATCGAAATCGAGCGTGATCATCTGGCCGACCTGCCGCGCGTGGTTGCCTTGCTGGCCGGGCTGACGCAGCGCTTCGTGCTGTTCTGCGACGACCTGTCGTTCGAAGCCGGCGAGGGCGACTATCGCGTGCTCAAGACCGTGCTTGACGGTTCGCTGGAGCAGGCGCCGGACAATGTGCTGCTGTATGCCACGTCCAATCGTCGTCACCTGGTGCCCGAGCGTCAGAGTGACAACGAGAACTGGAAGATGGTCGACGGCGAGCTGCATCCCAGCGAGGCGGTGGAAGACAAGATCGCGCTGTCGGACCGTTTCGGTCTGTGGCTGTCGTTCTACCCCTTCAGCCAGGACCACTACCTGATCGTGGTGCGTCACTGGGTCGGCGTGCAGGCGCGCCAGGTGGGCCTGGACTGGGCCTGGGACGAGGCGCTGGAAAAGGCCGCCATTCGCTGGGCGCTGGCTCGGGGCAATCGCAACGGCCGCTGCGCTTATCAATTCGCCCGCCACTGGGTCGGGCTGCAACTGTTGGAGCAACAACCATGATCGACCTTTCCCAGACTGGCGCCGGGATGGATGGCTATCCGCTGCTGGCTGCGCAACTGGAGGCGCTGCTGGCGGGCGAGCGCGACTTCATCGCCAACGCCGCGCAGTTCTCCGCTTTTCTCTTTCATGAGCTGGCGGATCTGAACTGGGCCGGTTTCTATCTGGTGAAGGACGGCGAACTGGTACTCGGGCCGTTTCAGGGCAAGGTGGCCTGTGTACGCATTGCCTTCGGGCGTGGCGTTTGCGGCGCGGCAGCGGCCAGCCTGCAGACGCAGCGCGTGGAGGATGTGCATGCGTTCGCCGGCCATATCGCCTGTGACAGCGCTTCGAACAGCGAACTGGTGGTGCCGCTGGTCAAGGAAGGGCGCCTGATCGGGGTGCTGGACCTGGACAGCCCGTCGGTCGGGCGTTTCACCGAGGTGGATCAGGCGGGTATCGAAGCGCTGGCGGCGATCTTCCTGGCGGCCAGCGACTGCTGAGGCGCCGGCTTGAGGTGGCTGCGTTGTAGACCCGGTGTTCAGGCTTCGCGTTGGTGCACCGACACGCCAGTGGCGAAGGTTTCCTTCACTGCGCGGTCATCGCCGAGCATGGTCAGGGCGAACAGGCGTTCCTCCAGGCTTCTGGCCTGCTGCATGCGGTAGCTCATCAGCGGTGTGGCGTTGTAGTCCAGCACCAGGAAGTCGGCGTCCTTGCCGGGCAGGAAGTTGCCCAGCTTGTCGTCCAGATACAGTGCATTGGCACCGCCCAGGGTGGCCAGGTACAGCGACTTGAACGGGTCGAGTTTCTTGCCCTGCAGCTGCATGATCTTGTACGCCTCGTTCAGCGACTGCAGCTGGCTGAAGCTGGTGCCGGCGCCGACATCGGTACCCAGCCCGACGCGCACGCCATGGGCTTCCAGCTTGTTCAGGTCGAACAGGCCGCTGCCGAGGAACAGGTTGGAGGTCGGGCAGAAGGCCACGGCCGAGCCGGTTTCGGCGAGGCGCGTGCACTCGTCGTCGCACAGGTGCACGCCATGGGCGAACACCGCGCGCGGGCCGATCAGCTTGTGGTGGTCATAGACGTCCAGGTAGCCCTTGCGCTCGGGAAACAGTTCCTTGACCCATTCGATTTCCTTGCGGTTCTCGGACAGGTGGGTGTGCATGTACAGATCCGGGTACTCGCCCAGCAGCTTGCCGGCCAGCTCCAGCTGCTCTGGCGTGCTGGTGGGGGCGAAGCGCGGGGTGACCGCATAGTGCAGGCGGCCCTTGCCGTGCCAACGCTCGATCAGTGCCTTGCTCTCGGCGTAGCCGGACTCGGCTGTGTCGGTCAGGTAGTCCGGGGCGTTGCGATCCATCAGCACCTTGCCGGCGATCATGCGTAGGTTGAGCTTGTCGGCCTGCTCGAAGAAGGCGTCCACCGACTGCGGATGCACGGTGCCGAACACCAGGGCGGTGGTGGTGCCGTTGCGCAGCAGTTCCTTGAGGAAGATCGCCGCCACGTCGCTGGCATGGGCCTTGTCTTCGAACTGCCGCTCGGTGGGGAAGGTGTAGGTGTTGAGCCAGTCCAGCAGTTGCTCGCCGTAGGAGGCGATCATGCCGGTCTGCGGGTAGTGGATGTGGGTGTCGATGAAACCGGGGGTAATCAGCGCGTCGCGGTAGTGTTGAACCTCGACGCCGGCCAGCTTCGGCAACAGCTCGGCGGCGGGGCCAACCTGGGCGACCTTGCCGTTTTCGATCAGCAGGATGCCGTCCTCGAAATATTCATAGGACTGCTCGACACCGACCACGGCGGGGTCGGCGAGGCTGTGCAGGATGGCGGCGCGGTAGGCTTTGGTATTGATGGTCATCTGTTACGTCTCGATTGAGCGGGGCAGTGCGTAGGGTGTGCTGTGCGCACCACTGGCAATGCGGTGTTATTGGTGCGCGCGGCGCACCCTACTGGGCGCACTGCGAATTAGGCAGAGTCAGGACCGGCGCGAGGCGGGCAACAGCTTGGCGACGCTGGACTCACCCTTCTTCGCGTCCTGGCCGAAGCTGGCGTTATAGGTGGCGATCACCTCGCCGGCGATGGACACGGCAATCTCCACCGGCAGCTTGCCTTTCACTTCGGGCAGGCCCATGGGGCAGCGCATGCGCGCCATCAGGGTGTCCGCGAAGCCGCGTTCGCGCAGGCGGTGCTCGAATTTGACGCGCTTGGTCTTCGAGCCGATCAGGCCGTAGTAGGCGAAGTCGCCGCGTTTGAGGATCGCCGCGGTCAGCTCCAGGTCGAGCTGGTGGTTGTGGGTCATGACGATGTAGTAGCTGCCGGGCGGCATGTTCTCCACCTCGTCGACCACCTCGTCACCCACGATCTTCTCCACGCCGGCGGGGATGTGCTCGGGAAATTCGTTTTCCCGCGAGTCGATCCAGCGCACCTTGCACGGCAGGCTGGCGAGCAGCGGTACCAGCGCGCGACCGACATGGCCGGCGCCGAACACGGCGATCTGCGCCTGGGGCTGGCCCATGGGCTCGAACAGCAGCACGGTGGTGCCGCCGCAGCACTGGCCCAGGCTGGCGCCGAGGGAGAAGCGCTCCAGGCGAGTGTCCTGGCTGCGGCTGGCGAGCATCTCGCGGGCCATTTCCATGGCCTTGTATTCCAGATGGCCGCCGCCGATGGTCTCGAAGATGCGCTCGGCGGTGACCACCATCTTCGAGCCGGCATTGCGCGGCGTCGAGCCGCGTTCTTCGATGATGGTCACCAGCACGCAGGCTTCACCTTTTTGCTGCAGCTCGGCGAGGGCACTGATCCAGCTCATTTGCTCAGCCTCCAGGAAGGCGTGGTCTGTCCCGGGCGCGGCAGGCGCCAGTTGCTCGGCGACGGATCGAGAATCGGCTCCGGCGCCGGGCGAGCGGGGCGGTTATTCGGTTCGGTGTGTTTTGTCATTGTTGTACACCTGTTTAATTCGAACTACATGGCTGTTCACCCCTCTCCCGCTTGCGGGAGAGGGGCGGGGGAGAGGGTGGCCTGTTCGATCGAGTCGTCCGAGCCTCCCTCTCCCCAACCCTCTCCCATGAATGGGAGAGGGAGCCGATCGTGTTACGCCGGTTCAACCTCGGCAGCGCTGGCAGCCTTGGCCGTCGTCTTCAGCTTGCGCATCTGTTCCACACCCCAGAGCACGCGCTCAGGCGTGGCCGGGGCGTCGATCTGCGGTTGCACCTTGTAGTCGGCCAGGCTGGCCACGGCGTCCTTCAAGGCGCACCAGGCGGCGATGCCGAGCATGAAGGGCGGCTCGCCCACGGCCTTGGAGTGGAACACGGTGTCTTCCGGGTTCTTGCGGTTCTCCACCAGCTTCACGCGCAGGTCGATGGGCATGTCGGCGATGGCCGGGATCTTGTAGCTGGCCGGGCCGTTGGTCATCAGCTTGCCCTTGGCGTTCCACACCAGCTCCTCGGTGGTCAGCCAGCCCATGCCCTGGACGAAGGCGCCTTCAACCTGGCCGATGTCGATGGCCGGGTTCAGCGAATCGCCGACGTCATGCAGGATGTCGCCACGCAGCATGCGGTATTCGCCGGTCAGGGTGTCCACCAGCACTTCCACGCAAGCCACGCCGTAGGCGTAGTAATAGAAGGGGCGGCCGGCCGCCTTGTCGCGGTCGTAGTAGATCTTCGGCGTACGGTAGAAGCCGGTGGAAGACAGCGAGACCTGACCGAAGTAGGCCTTCTGGATCATCTCCTCGAAGGACAGGAAGTGGTCGCGCACGCGCACCTGGCCGTTGCGGAATTCCACATCTTCCGGGGTGACCTTGTACTCGCGCACCAGGAAGTCCACCAGGCGCTGCTTGATGGTTTCGGCTGCGTTCTTCGCCGCCATGCCGTTGAGGTCGGCGCCGCTGGATGCGGCGGTCGGCGAGGTGTTGGGCACCTTGTCGGTGTTGGTGGCGGTGATCTGGATGCGCTCGATATCGACTTGGAACACTTCGGCGACGACCTGGGCGACCTTGGTGTTGAGGCCCTGGCCCATCTCGGTGCCGCCGTGGTTCAGGTGGATCGAGCCGTCGGTGTAGATATGGATCAGCGCGCCGGCCTGGTTGAGGAAGGTGGCGGTGAAGCTGATGCCGAATTTCACCGGGGTCATGGCCAGGCCTTTCTTCAACACAGGACTCTTGGCATTGAAGGCGCGGATTTCTTCACGGCGCTTGGCGTACTCGCAGCTCTGCTCCAGCTCGGCGGTCATCTCGTGGATGACGTTGTGCTCGACGGTCTGGTGGTAGTGGGTGACGTTGCGCTCGGTCTTGCCGTAGTAGTTGAGCTTGCGCACTTCCAGCGGGTCCTTGCCCAGGCTGCGTGCGACGGCGTCCATCACTTCCTCGATGGCGACCATGCCCTGCGGGCCGCCGAAGCCGCGGTAGGCGGTGTTCGTGGCGGTGTTGGTCTTGCAGCGATGACCGTTGATGGTGGCGTTGCCGAGGAAGTAGGCATTGTCGGAGTGGAACATGGCGCGGTCGACGATGGAGCCGGACAGGTCCGGTGAGTAGCCGCAGTTGCCGGCCAGGTCCATCTCGATGCCATGCAGCAGGCCGTCGTTATCGAAGCCGACGTCGTACTCGACATAGAAGGGGTGACGCTTGCCGGTCATGCTCATGTCTTCCATGCGCGGCAGACGCATCTTGGTCGGCCGGCCGGTGAGGTGGGCGATCACCGCGCACAGGCACGCTGGGCCGGCGGCCTGGGTTTCCTTGCCGCCGAAACCACCGCCCATGCGGCGCATGTCGATGACGACCTTGTTCATCGGCACGCCGAGCACCTCGGCCACCAGCTTCTGCACCTCGGTGGGGTTCTGCGTCGAGGTGTAGACCAGCATGCCGCCGTCTTCGGTGGGCATCACCGAGGAAATCTGGGTTTCCAGGTAGAAGTGCTCCTGGCCGCCGATATGCAGGCTGCCCTGCAGGCGACGCGGGGCGCTGGCCAGCTTGCTGGCCGAGTCACCGATGCGGTGGGTGTGGCTGGCGAGCACGAAATGCTTCTTGCGGTAGGCCTCGACCACATCGAGCACCGGCTCCAGGTCCTCGTACTCGACGATCGCGGCCATGGCCGCCTTGCGTGCGGTCTCCAGGCTGTCGGCGGCCACTGCCAGCACCACCTGGCCAACGTACTCGACCTTGCCGTCGGCCAGCAGCGGGTCGCCGGCAACTACCGGGCCGATATCCAGCTGGCCCGGTACATCGTCCTTGGTGATGGCGATGGCCACGCCCGGAAACTCGTAGCAGGGGCGGGTGTCGATGCGCAGGATGCGCGCATGGGCGCGATCCGACTGGCGCGCATAGACGTGCAACTGGTTGGGGAATTCCAGACGGTCGTCGACATAGACCGCCTCGCCGGTGACATGCTTGTCCGCGCTCTCGTGCTTGACGCTGCGGCCGACGCCGCTGGTCATGCCGGCGCGGAACAGGGCGGCCAGCTCTTCCTGGGATTTGTGTTCGATATGACTGGACATCTTCGTCTCCAAAAAAATGCTGCGCGCTCAGGCGTAAGCCGTGACCCGGGTTTCGATTTCGGGTGACTGCTGTTCCAGGAAGAACTTGCGCAGCAGGTTCTGGGCAGTGAGCAGGCGGTATTCCTTGCTGGCGCGGAAATCCGACAGCGGGGTGAAGTCCTCGCCCAGTGCTTCGCAGGCGCGTTCGATCACGCCGGGATACCAGGCCGAGCCGACCAGGGCCGCTTCGCAGGCGCTGGCGCGTTTGGGGATGGCGGCCATGCCGCCGAAGGCGATGCGCGCGTCTGTCACCACGCCGTCGACGATAGTCAGGTTGAAGGCCGCGCAGACGGCGGAGATGTCGTCGTCCAGGCGCTTGGACACCTTGTAGGCGCGGAACGCCTGGTTGGCCTGGGAGCGCGGCACGATGATCTTCTCGATGAATTCGGCTTCCTGGCGGGCGGTCACCTTGTAGTCGAGGAAGTAGTCCTGCAGCGGCAGGATGCGTCGGGTGTTGCCCCGGCGCAGGGCGATCTGCGCGCCGAGGGCGATCAGCAGCGGCGGGGCGTCACCGATGGGCGAGGCGTTGCCGATATTGCCGCCCAGGGTGCCCTGGTTGCGGATCTGCAGCGAGGCGAAACGGTGCAGCAGCTCGCCGAAGTCCGGGTACTCGCGCGACAGCGCTTCGTAGCAGTCGGACAGCGCCGCGGCAGCGCCGATTTCGATGGCGCTGTCGGTCACTTCGATGCGCTTCATATCCTCGATATGGCCGACGTAGATCATCACCGGCAGTTCACGGTGGAACTGGGTGACTTCCAGGGCCAGGTCGGTACCGCCGGCGAGCAGGCGGGCTTCCGGGTTGGCGGTGTAGAGGTCGGCCAGGTCGGCCACGGTCAGCGGCACCAGGCAGCGCTTGTCGCCGCTGTTGAGCTCGGCGGTTTCGCGCGGGGCGATGGCCTTGAGCCGGGCCACGGTGTCGGCTTCGAAGGCGTCGAACTGGTCCGGCTGCTTCTGGCAGCAGGCCTGCTCGGCGGCGTCGATGATCGGGCGGTAGCCGGTGCAGCGGCACAGATTGCCGGCCAGGGCTTCCAGCGTGGCGCCCTTGTCGAAGCCGGTGGAGTTCTTCTGCAGGGCGAACAGCGACATGATGAAGCCGGGGGTGCAGAAGCCGCACTGCGAGCCATGGCAGTCGACCATCGCCTGCTGCACGCTGTGCAGCTTGCCCTGATGCTTGAGGTCTTCGACGGTGATCAGCTGTTTGCCGTGCAGGCTGGAGACGAAGGTCAGGCAGGAGTTGAGGGTGCGATAGCGCACGCGCTCGCCATCGAGCTCGCCCACCACCACGGTGCAGGCACCGCAGTCGCCGGAGGCGCAGCCTTCCTTGGTTCCGGTCTTGCCAACGTGCTCACGCAGATAGTTGAGCACGGTGACGTTGGGGTCCAGGGCATGCTCGGTGCGCAGCTCCCGGTTGAGTAAAAACTGGATCAAGGACGACCTCCAGGCACTTTATTGTTATGACTCGGTTGGCTGGCCAGGTGATGCACGCACTGCAGGGCCCTGGCGCGGGCTGCCATGGGGTCAATCTAGAGTTTTCTGACTTTTGGGTCAACAAATATTTGACCCTGTGGTCAGCTGCTTGTCATGCAAATCGGTTATGAGGCCGCCATGCGTTCAGCGTAGCGACTTTCATGCCAGCGCAGGCGCTGCCAGAGGGTAGGGTGCGCCATGCGCACCGCTGTTCAACTAAGCAGCAGGTGCGCACGGCGCACCCTACAAAGCCAAATCGCTGCATCAACAAGCAAATACGACATAGCCAAAACAAAACCCCGGGAGCCTGCGCTGCCGGGGTTGGGATGGGGAGGGTGGCTCAGGGCTTACGTCAGCTGCGATTCGCTCAGCTGATGTTCCTCGCCGGCGTAGTAGGCGCGGACCTTGGGGTCCATCACCGCGCGCCACAGCGGCGGGAAGAGGGCGAGTACGATCATCCCCGCATAGCCATTGGGCAACTGCGGGCTGTCGTCGAAATGGCGCAATACCTGATAACGGCGTTTGGCGTAGGCGTGGTGATCGGAGTGACGCTGCAGGTGGAACAGGAACAGGTTGGTAAGCAGGAAGTTGCTGTTCCATGAATGGTGCGGATTGGTGCGCTCGTAGCGGCCGTTGTCCAGTTTCCGCCGGTGCAGGCCGTAATGCTCGACGTAGTTGACGATCTCCAGCAGGGTGAAGGCCATCACCGCCTGGCCGAGGAAGAACAGCGCGCCGAGTGCGCCTAAGGCCAGGGTGAAGCCGAGCAGCAACAGCGCGCTTATTGCGTACCACCAGATCAGTTCGTTGCGCCAGTGCAGGGCCGGCAGGCCGCGGCGCCCCAGGCGCTCGGCCTCCAGCTTCCAGGCGTTGAGGAAGTTGTGCTTGTAGGCGTGCGGCAGAAAGGCGTACAGGCTCTGGCCGAAGCGCGAGGAGGAGGCGTCCTCGGGCGTGGATACGTGCACGTGGTGGCCGCGTACATGCTCCACCTTGAAGCCGGCGTAGCACACCGCCGCCAGCAGCAGGCCCCCGGCATTCTGTTCCAGACGCGGATCCTTGTGGATCAGCTCGTGCGACACGGTGATGCCGATGGCCCCCATCACCGTGCCGACCGACAGCACCCAGCCGAGCTGGCCGACCCAGCTCCAGCCTTCGTAACTGACGAAAATCCAGCCGCTCCAGATCAGCATCGCCAGCAGCAGCGGCACTGTCGCCAGGCTCAGCAGGCGGTAGTAGCCCTGAGCCTCAAGCGCCGGTACTTCCTCGCGTTCGTCCGGGTTGGCCGGGTCGCGACCCACGACGAAATCCAGCAGCGGAATGACGCCGAACACCACCGTGATCACCAGCCAGGCCCAGGCATCGGCGTGCGCGCTGCCCAGCGACCAGTAGTAGCTGAGGGGTATGCCGAGTACCGGGATCAGCCAGATCCAGTAGCCGACTTTCTTCAGTGCGATCATCCAGTGCGAGGGCAGGCGTTCGAACATGGGGGCTCCGCTTGATTCTTGTTATGAATGCATTGGTAGGATTGTAGGACAATCGTCTTCTGCGACTACCCCTGACAGCCCGACCTTTCGAACGGAAAGCACCGCGCCCGGACGCTTGGCCCGGTAACACCCTGTGTTACACTCGCCGCCAGTTTTTTTGGCTCCCGCCCAGCCGTGGCGGGGCTCCCAGACTCGACCGCCCGCCCCTGGATCGACGCAAATAAGGAATGTCATGACGTTCAAGGCCCCGGACAGCCTCGCCGAGCAAATTGCCCATTACCTGGCCGAACGCATCATTCGCGGTGAGCTCAAGGAACGCGAGCGCATCCAGGAGCAGAAGGTCACCCAGGCGCTCAATGTCAGCCGTGGTTCCGTGCGCGAGGCGCTGCTGATTCTCGAGCGCCGCCACCTGATCGTGATCCTGCCGCGCCGCGGCGCCCAGGTCACCGAACTGACTCCGCACAAGGTGCAGAGCCTCTACGGCCTGGTGATCGAGCTGTACATCCTGCTGGCGCGCGCGGTGGCCGACCGCTGGCAGGCCGAAACCGATCTGGCGCCCTTCCTCGATATCCAGCGACGTCTGCAGGACAGCCTCGAGCGCAGCGATATCGGCGCCTTCGTCGAGAACAGCTTCGACGTCATGCGCGCCGCCTTCCCCTTCGCCGACAACCCCTACCTGCAGGAAACTCTGGAGAACCTGCTGCCGGCCATCAGCCGCACCTACCACCTGGCGCTGGAGCGGCGCAAAGGCGAGATGGGTCAGTTCATGAACACCTTCGCCAGCCTGCTGCAGGCGATCATCGCCCGCGATCACGCCCGCGCCCGCGAAGTGCTGCAGGCCTACGGTCAGCACAACTGCCAGCTGGTGCTGGCGACCCTGGCCGAGCGCTAAGCCCAGATGCGCCTGAAAAGCATCAAGCTGGCCGGCTTCAAGTCCTTCGTCGATCCGACGACGGTGAGCTTTCCCAGCAACATGGCGGCGGTGGTCGGGCCCAACGGTTGCGGCAAGTCCAACATCATCGACGCCGTTCGCTGGGTGATGGGTGAAAGTTCGGCGAAGAACCTCCGTGGCGAGTCGATGACCGACGTCATCTTCAACGGCTCCAACACGCGCAAGCCGGTGACCCAGGCCTCCATCGAGCTGATCTTCGACAACAGCGACAACTCGCTGGTGGGCGAATACGCCGCCTTCGCCGAGATTTCCATCCGCCGCCGGGTGACTCGCGACGGGCAGAACACCTATTTCCTCAACGGCACCAAGTGCCGTCGCCGCGATATCACCGATATCTTCCTCGGCACCGGCCTGGGGCCGCGCAGTTACTCGATCATCGAGCAGGGCA
The DNA here is from genome assembly GCF_029834875.1 of Pseudomonas sp. GD04158. Taxonomy (NCBI): domain Bacteria; kingdom Pseudomonadati; phylum Pseudomonadota; class Gammaproteobacteria; order Pseudomonadales; family Pseudomonadaceae; genus Pseudomonas; species Pseudomonas sp. GD04158. Next base: position 16,688 of record NZ_JAODYT010000008.1, read on the forward strand.
TGATCAGCAAGCTGATCGAGGCCAAGCCCGAGGAGCTGCGCAATTTCATCGAGGAAGCCGCCGGCATCTCCAAGTACAAGGAGCGCCGCCGCGAGACCGAGAACCGTATCCGCCGCACCCAGGAAAACCTGGCGCGCCTGACCGACCTGCGCGAGGAGCTGGAGCGCCAGCTCGAACGTCTGCACCGTCAGGCCCAGGCGGCGGAGAAGTACCAGGAATACAAGGCCGAGGAGCGTCAGCTCAAGGCCCAGCTGCTGGCCCTGCGCTGGCAGACCCTGAATCAGCAGGTCGGCAGCCGCGAGCAGGTGATCGGCGACCAGGAAGTGGCCTTCGAGGCGTTGGTGGCCGAGCAGCGCAGTGCCGATGCCGCCATCGAGCGCCTGCGCGATGGCCATCACGAACTCTCCGAACGGTTCAACCTGGTGCAGGGCCGCTTCTATTCCGTGGGTGGCGATATCGCTCGCGTCGAGCAGAGCATCCAGCATGGCCAGCAGCGTCTGCGCCAGTTGCAGGACGACCTGCGCGAGGCGGAAAAGGCGCGCCTGGAAACCGAATCGCACCTTGGCCATGACCGCACCCTGCTGGCCACTCTGGGCGAAGAGCTGGAGATGCTCCTGCCCGAGCAGGAGCTGACCACCGCCGCTGCCGAGGAGTCCGCCGCCGGCCTGGAAGAGGCCGAGGCCGCCATGCATGGCTGGCAGGAGCAATGGGACGGTTTCAACCAGCGCAGCGCCGAGCCGCGTCGCCAGGCCGAGGTGCAGCAGTTGCGCATCGCCCAGCTGGAGCAGAGCCTGGAGCGCCTGGCCGAACGCCAGCGCCGACTGAACGAAGAGCTGCAGCAATTGGCGGCCGACCCCGAAGACGCCGCCATTCTCGAACTGAACGAACAGCTCGCCGCCGGAGAGCTGGAGCACGAAGCCCTGCAGCTGGCCGAAGAGCAGCAGGCCGAGCGCCTGCAGCAATTGCGCGAGGAGTTGCAGCAAGCCGGCCAGGCGCAGCAGCAGGCTCAGGGTGAACTGCAGCGGCTGAACGGCCGTCTGGCGTCACTGGAGGCCCTGCAACAGGCCGCGCTCGATCCCGGGCAGGGCGCAGGCGACTGGCTGCGCGAGCAGAACCTGCTGCAGCGTCCGCGCCTGGCCGAAGGGCTGCGCGTGGAAGCCGGCTGGGAGCTGGCGGTGGAAACCGTGCTCGGCGCTGACCTGCAGGCCGTGCTGCTGGACGATTTCGCCGGGCTGGATTTTGCCAGCCTGGAGCAGGGCGAGCTGCGCCTGGCCAGCCCGGGCACCGCTGGTGGCCGTCGCGCCGGCAGCCTGCTGGACAAGATCGAGTCGAGCCACGATCTGTCGCCCTGGCTAGCCAGTGTGCGCCCGGTGGAGTCGCTGGAGCAGGCTCTGGCGGCTCGCGCGCAGCTGGCCGATGGCGAAAGCCTGATCAGCCGCGACGGCTACTGGGTCGGCCGGCATTTTCTGCGCGTACGCCGCGCCGCCGAGGCGGACAGCGGTGTACTGGCCCGCGGCCAGGAACTGGAACGCCTACAGCTTGAGCGCGAGGAGCGCGAAGCGGCCCTGGCGCAGCTGGATGAACGCCTGATGGCGCTACGCGACGAGCAACGCCGCCAGGAAGAACAACGCGAGCAGCAACGCCGCCAAGGCCAGGAACTGGCGCGCCAGGTGAGCGAGCTAAAGGCGCGCCTGTCCGCCAGCCAGGCCAAGGCCGAGCAGTTGGGACTGCGTCGCCGCCGTCTGCAGGACGAACTGCAGGAAGCGGCCGAGCAGCGCGAGATCGAGCAGGAGCAACTGGGCGAAGCGCGCCTGCAACTGCAGGATGCATTGGACGCCATGGCGCTGGATAACGAGCAGCGCGAAAGTCTGCTGGCCAGCCGCGACAGCCTGCGTGAGCGCCTCGACCGTGTGCGCCAGGAAGCGCGTCAGCACAAGGATCACGCTCACCAGCTGGCGGTACGGGTCGGTTCGCTCAAGGCGCAGCACGACTCCACCCGCCAGGCGCTGGAGCGTCTGGAGATGCAGGCCGAGCGCCTGCACGAGCGGCGTGAGCAGTTGTCGCTGAATCTGGAAGAGGGCGAGGCGCCTCTGGAAGAGCTGCGCATCAAGCTCGAGGAGCTGCTCGAGCGGCGCATGGCGGTGGACGAGGAACTGCGCCAGGCGCGCCTGGCGCTGGAAGATGCCGACCGCGAACTGCGCGATGCCGAGAAGCGCCGTACCCAGGCCGAGCAGCAGGCGCAGATGCTGCGCAGCCAGCTCGAGCAGCAGCGCATGGACTGGCAGTCGCTCAACGTGCGACGCAAGGCCCTGGCCGACCAGCTCGCCGAGGACAATTACGACCTGCACGGGGTGATCGCCACCCTGCCGGCCGAGGCCACGGAAAGCGCCTGGGAAGAAGAGCTGGAGCGCATGGCCGCACGCATCGCCCGGCTCGGGCCGATCAACCTGGCAGCCATCGACGAGTATCAGCAGCAGTCCGAGCGCAAGCGCTACCTGGATGCGCAGGACGCGGATCTGGTCGAGGCCCTGGAAACCCTGGAAAACGTCATCCGCAAGATCGACAAGGAAACGCGCAATCGTTTCAAGGACACCTTCGATCAGATCAATGGCGGTTTGCAGGCACTCTTTCCAAAAGTTTTCGGTGGCGGCAACGCTTATTTGGAACTCACCGGCGAAGATTTACTCGATACCGGTGTAACCATCATGGCGCGGCCCCCGGGCAAGAAGAACAGCACCATTCATTTGCTCTCCGGTGGAGAGAAAGCGCTGACGGCGTTGGCGCTGGTGTTTTCCATCTTCCAGCTTAATCCGGCGCCGTTCTGCATGTTGGATGAAGTGGATGCGCCGCTGGACGACGCCAACGTGGGTCGCTATGCGCGTCTGGTCAAGGAAATGTCGGCGACGGTGCAGTTCATCTACATCACTCACAACAAGATCGCCATGGAAATGGCCGATCAACTGATGGGGGTCACCATGCACGAGCCGGGCTGCTCGCGCCTGGTGGCGGTGGATGTCGAAGAGGCGCTGGCGATGGTGGAGAGCTGATGCGTCTGCCTGTGTAAAGTTGCCTTTCGTCGTGCTAGCTTATTGCCCACTTTTGTTACACGCGGAAAACGTCAGATAGAACATGGAGTTGGCGTCGCGTTTTATAGTCAAGTTGTGATCCGGTTGATTGGATCTTTTTTTCACCAGAATTTTTAGGGGTCGGGTATTTCATGGAATTCGGTCTGCGCGAATGGCTGATCGTTATTGGCATCATCGTTATCGCTGGCATTCTCTTCGACGGCTGGCGCCGCATGCGCGGTGGCAAGGGCAGGCTCAAGTTCAAGCTCGACCGCAGCTTCGCCAACATGCCCGACGATGACAGCGACCCCGACCTGCTCAGCCCGCCGCGTGTGGTCAAGCGTGAGATGGAGCCGCAACTGGACGAGGACGATCTGCCCTCGATGAGCGCCAAGGAGCTGCCGCGCCGCTCGCGCAACGAACCGCAGCAGGGCGACCTCAATCTGGCCGTCGACGAGCCGGTACCGACTCTGCTCAATCCGGTCGACGACAAACCCCAGGAGCCGAAGAAATCCGCCAAGCCCTCGGCCGAAGCCGCGCCGGTGGAGGAAGTGCTGGTGATCAACGTCGTTGCCCGCGACGACCTCGGCTTCAAGGGCCCGGCATTGCTGCAGAACATCCTGGAAAGCGGTCTGCGCTTCGGCGAAATGGACATCTTCCATCGTCACGAGAGCATGGCCGGTAACGGCGAGGTCCTGTTCTCCATGGCCAACGCGCTCAAGCCCGGTACTTTCGATCTGGACGATATCGAAGGCTTCAGCACTCGCGCGGTGAGCTTCTTCCTCAGCCTGCCCGGTCCGCGTCATCCCAAGCAGGCCTTCGACGTGATGGTCGCAGCTGCCCGCAAGCTGGCCCACGAACTGGGCGGCGAGCTGAAGGATGACCAGCGCAGCGTGATGACCGCGCAGACCATCGAACATTACCGCCAGCGCATCGTCGAGTTCGAGCGCCGGCAGCTGACACAGAAACGCTGACCCGTACACGAAGTCAAAAGAGAGCAGCCAAGGCTGCTCTTTTCGTTTGAGAGACCGAGCATGACCGACGCCGCCCAACGTATTTCCGAACTGCGCAACGAACTGGATGCGCACAACTACCGTTACTACGTGCTGGACGAACCGAGCGTGCCCGACGCCGAGTACGACCGTCTGTTCCGCGAGCTGCAGGCGCTGGAAGCCGAGCATCCGGAGCTGGTCACGCCCGAGTCGCCGACCCAGCGCGTCGGTGGTGAGGCGCTCAGCGCCTTCGGCGAGGTGCGCCATGAAGTGCCGATGCTCAGCCTGGGCAACGCCTTCGAGGAAGACGACCTGCGCGCCTTCGACCGCAGCGTACAGAGCGGCCTGGGCCTCGCTGGCGGGGACCTGTTCGGCGGCGGCGCCGAGCTCGAGTACAGTTGCGAACCCAAGCTCGATGGCCTGGCCGTCAGCCTGCGCTACGAGAATGGCCAACTGGTGCGCGGCGCCACGCGCGGCGATGGCAGCACCGGCGAGGACATCAGCGCCAATGTGCGCACTATCCGCAACGTGCCACTCAAGCTGCAGGGCGATGGCTGGCCGCAGGTGCTGGAAGTGCGTGGCGAAGTATTCATGCCCAAGGCCGGCTTCGAGGAGCTCAATGCACGCCAGGCCGAGGCCGGCGGCAAGACCTTCGCCAACCCGCGCAACGCCGCCGCCGGCAGCCTGCGCCAGCTCGACCCGAAGATCACCGCCAGCCGCCCGCTGGAGTTCTGCTGCTATGGCGTTGGCCAGGTCAGCGGCGAGCTGCCGGGCACTCAAGTGGCCATGTTGCAACAGCTCAAGGCCTGGGGCATTCCGATCAGTCGCGAGCTGAAACTGGCCAAGGGTGTGGAGGCCTGCCTGGATTACTACCGCGATATCGGTCAGCGGCGCATGAGCCTGGCCTATGACATCGATGGCGTGGTGTTCAAGGTCAACAATATCGAGGATCAGCAGCAGCTGGGCTTTCGCGCGCGCACGCCGCACTGGGCCATCGCCCACAAGTTCCCTGCGCAGGAAGAGCTCACCGAACTGCTCGACGTGGAGTTTCAGGTGGGGCGCACCGGTGCAGTCACCCCGGTGGCGCGGCTCAAGCCGGTCAAGGTGGCGGGCGTGATGGTGGCCAACGCCACCCTGCACAACATGGACGAAGTGGCGCGCCTGGGTGTGATGATCGGCGACACGGTGATCATCCGCCGCGCCGGCGACGTGATCCCGCAGGTGATGGCGGTGGTGCCCGAGCGTCGCCCGGCCGATGCGCGGCCCGTGCATATCCCCGAGCAGTGCCCGGTGTGCGGCTCGGCGGTGGAGCGCACGCAACTGATCAAACGCAGCAAGGGCAAGGCCAGCGTCAGCGAAGGTTCGGTATACCGCTGCGTCGGCCGGCTGAGCTGCCAGGCGCAGCTCAAGCAGGCGATCATCCATTTCGTCTCGCGTCGCGCCATGGATATCGAGGGCCTCGGCGACAAGACCATCGAGCAACTGGTGGACGAGAAGCTGATCGGCTCGCCGGCCGACCTGTACAAGCTGAGCTTCGAGCAGATCATCGGTCTGGAAGGCTTTGCCGAGGTTTCCAGCAACAAGCTGCTGGCAGCCATCGAGAACAGCAAGCGGCCGAGCCTGGCGCGTTTCATCTATGCCCTCGGCATTCCCGACGTGGGCGAGGAAACGGCCAAGGTGCTGGCCCGTTCGCTGGCCTCGCTGGAGCGTGTGCGTCAGGCGCTGCCCGAGGTGCTCACCTACCTGCCGGATATCGGCCTGGAAGTGGCCCACGAGATCCACAGCTTCTTCGAGGATGCGCACAACCAGCAGGTGATCAGCGCCTTGCTCGGCGAGTGCGGCCTCGAGTTGCAGGACGAAGGCGAGCTGAGCGCCGAGTTCTCCGCCGTGGCCACGCTCGGCGGCATGCTCGACAAGCTGAACATTCCCACTGTCGGCCCGGGAGCGGCGCAGAAGCTGGCCGAGCGCTTCGGCAGCCTGGAAGGCGTGCTCAATGGCGACTGGCTGGACATGCGCCAGGCACTGCCCGAGAGGCAGGCCAAGGCGGTGCGCGAGTTCTTCGACGAGACGGCCAACGCCCAGCGTGCCCGCGCCATCGAGCAGCAGCTGCGCGAGTTCGGCATGCACTGGGAAAGCGAGAAGAAGGTCGCCGAAGGTCTGCCTTTGGCCGGCCAGACCTGGGTGCTGACCGGCACCCTGGAGGTGATGAGCCGCGACGTCGCCAAGGAAAAGCTGGAAAGCCTGGGTGCCAAGGTGGCCGGTTCGGTGTCGGCCAAGACCCACTGCGTGGTCGCCGGCCCCGGCGCCGGCTCGAAGCTGGCCAAGGCCAGCGAGCTGGGGGTGAAGGTGCTGGATGAAGCGCAGTTTCTCGAGCAGCTCAAGAGCTACGGCATTGAAGCGTAGGGCGGGTGAACCCGCTCTACGACCTCCCGGATTGCATCCGGGCTACGAACTGAGCGATACGATCCCGGTGCGCACGGCGCACCCTACATCCGTCGACACCAACCGTAGGGTGCGCCATGCGCACCTTGGCCTCTGCGATCCTCAAGCGGCGAAGCGCTGATCCAGATAGGCGATGATCGCCTTGGACTCGTACAGCCAGGTGCTCTGGCCGTTTTCCTCGATGCGCAGGCACGGCACCTTGATGCGTCCGCCTTGCTGCTCCAGCGCCTGGCGGTGCTCGGCATCGTGCTTGGCGTCGCGCAGTTGTACCGGCAGGTTGAGGCGGTGCAGGGTGCGCCTGACCTTGACGCAGAACGGGCAGGCGTGGAACTGGTACAGCGCCAGATTGGCCGTGGCGCGCTCGACTTCGGCTTGCGCCTCGGGGCTGCGCTTGAGCTTGCGCGGGCGGCTGATCCAGTCAACGAACACGACCAGCTGGCCCAGGCCGATACGAAGGGCTTTGAGCAACATCTTTCTAACTCCTGAAATGCCGACGGCCGTTCACCGAAGTGAGCGGCCGTCGTCTTGAGCGGGATCAGCGAACCAGATTGAGGAATTCGCCGCGAGTCGCCGGGTTGGTGCGGAATTCGCCGAGCATCACCGAGGTGACCATGGAAGAGTTCTGCTTCTCCACGCCGCGCATCATCATGCACATGTGCTGCGCTTCGATGACCACCGCCACGCCGAGGGCACCGGTGACCTGCGCGACCGCTTCGGCGATCTGGCGGCTGAGGTTCTCCTGGATCTGCAGGCGCCGGGCGTACATGTCGACGATGCGCGCCACCTTGGACAGGCCGAGCACCTTGCCGTTGGGGATGTAGGCGACATGGGCCTTGCCGATGAACGGCAACATGTGGTGCTCGCACAGCGAGTACAGCTCGATGTTCTTGACCAGCACCATTTCGCTGTTGTCGGAGCTGAACAGCGCGCCGTTGGTGACTTCCTCCAGCGTCTGCTGGTAGCCGCGGCAGAGGTACTGCATGGCCTTGGCGGCGCGCTTGGGCGTATCCAGCAGACCTTCGCGGGTGGCGTCTTCGCCGAGCTGGCCGAGGATCGCTGTGTAGTGTTGTTCCAGGGACATGGAAAATCCTGTTGGGTATCGAAGGGCGCAGGGTAGGGCGCCGTCAGGGGCCTGACAAGAGCGTCAGGTGCCAATGCGACGCAGGTTACTCGTCGCGGCCATCCATCATGGTGCGCTTGAGCAGGATATACACGGCGCCGGTGCCACCGTGCTTGGCCTGACAAGAGGTGAAGCCCAGCACTTGCGGGTGCTGGCGCAGCCAAGTGTTCACATGACTCTTGATCATCGGCTTGCGCCCGTCCATGCGCACCGCCTTGCCATGGGTCACGCGCACGCAGCGCACCTCTAGCCTGGCGGCTTCGGCGAGGAACTCCCACAGCGTGTCACGCGCTTTCTCGACACTCATGCCGTGCAGGTCGAGGCTGCCGTCGAAGGGAATCTGGCCGAGCTTGAGCTTGCGCATCTGCCCTTCCTGCACGCCATTGCCGGCCCAGTAGAGCGGGTCCTCGGCGCCGACGTCGATGACGAACTGGTCGGACAGGCCGTCCACCTTGGTCTCGCCCTGGCTGATGGTTGCCGCCTGGCGCAAGGTCGTGAACTGCTTGCGGTCGGGTTTGGGTTTGCCGGTGTCGGCACGGTCGTGCTTGATCGGCTTGACGCCGCGCAGCTCGGCCTTGAACAGGGAAATGTCGTCGTCTTGCATCGGAAGCTCCGCGAAACAGGCGGGCATTTTAGGGCGTGCCGCTCCTGGCGGCCACCCTGTGGGCCAGCGCGACGCGAGACCCAATAGCTGCGTGCTGTTTTCTACCTGCTCAGTCGCGCTTTTTCATCAGGTGTGGCGACAGGCTGAGATCGCTGGGGCGGCGCAGACGCCTGCGGCAGCGGCGCCAGAAAGCGATGCCGGCCCAGAGCAGGAACAGGCCGAGCAGCAGCAGAGCAATGGCTTCGCCAGTGGAGTCGTTGAGGCCGCCCAGGGCCGGCGCTCGTCCCACCAGCGAGGCGACACCGGCCATGGCCAGGAGAATGCCGAGGGTAGCCAGCAGCGCGCCCAGGCCTGCACCGACACGCAGCCGCCAGCTCTTGGGCTGGCGTGGACGCAGTCGGCGTGCATCGAAATCATCGGACAGCTTCATGCCGATTTCCTTTGGCTTGTCGGCGCTATGACCGGTCGGTGTCCCCGGGGTTCCGCCGGTTCGTCACGGCCATTGCCGACTCAGATCAGCGATTTGGCCTGGGGCACCAGGGTGGCGAAGTTGTCGCCCAGGGCAATCATCTCGATGCGATGCACTTCGGCGGCGGCGATCACGCTGCCGTCCGGAGCGGGCAGATCACGCGTGGCGCAGGCGGCATCGACCAGGGTGCAGCGATAACCATAGTCCTTGGCGGCGCGTACCGTGGTGCTGACGCTGGAGTGGGTCATGAAGCCGCAGACGATCAGGTCCAGGTGGCCGAGCGCCTGCAGGCGGTCGTGCAGTTCAGTACCGGCAAAGGCGTTGGGCAGACGCTTTTCCACCACGATTTCACCGGCCAGCGGAGCGGCTTCCGGCAGGTGGCGACCGCGCGGGCCGCTGGGGTCGAGCAGGCCGCCGGGAATGCCGAGGTGTTTGACGTGAACGATGTCGGTGCCGGCTGAGCGGGCAGCGGCCAGCAGGCTGGCGATCTCGGCGAGGGCGGGGTCCAGGCCGGGCAGGGCGAGCACGCCGCTGCGATACTCTTCCTGGGCATCGATGATCAGCAAGGTCGCATTGCTCAGGCTGGCCGGTGCGTGACCACGACCGGTGAGCTGGAACATGGTTTGCGGAAGGGACATCTCGGACTCCTGGCTGATGGTGATGATGTGCCATTGTCCGCTTGCCAGAGCGCTCTGTGAACCTCTATCTGCGTCAATGCTTGCTCGCCCGCCAAGGGCGGAGCAGAATCGGAACTGCTCCAAAGGAATCGGAGTCGTACGCAAAAGGAGTTGCTCATGTCACTTTTTTCGCAGTTTTCCTCGCATTTCTGGCTGCTGTTCTCCGTGGCGGTCGCCATCGCCGTCCTGCGCGAGTTGCGTCGCCCGCCGGATGAGCCGCGCTGATCCGGCGTCGGCTCGCAAACCTAGTGCTTGACCGGCGTGTTTCTCTGCCAGGCCATGGCGGCGCGCTGCCGCGTCAGCCGCCCAGGCCCAGCCACTGGAACTGCAGGTACCAGATACCGAGCGAGCCGAGGAAGTTGACCAGGATCGCCGGCAGAAACTTCAGGTGCACGCCGAAGCTGTAGCTCTTGTCCAGCGTCATGGCCATCACCCCGGCCGCTGAGCCCACCACCGTCAGCGAACCGCCGATACCCACCATCAGCGCATTCAGCGCCCATTGATCCAGACCCAGATTGGGGTTGGACATCAGCGCGGCAGCCTCCACCGGTACGTTGTCCATCACCCCGGAGGCCACGCCCAGCACCACGTTGACCAGGGTCGGATCGAGCAGCTCGAACAAGCGCGAGATATAGGACAGCCAGCCGACGTGGTTGAGGCAGGCCACCGAGGTGATGATGCCGATGAAGAACAGCAGGGCGTTCCACTCCACCTTCTGCAGCTGCTCGTGCCAGCGCGTCTCGATGCCCAGGCGGGTGAGCAGCCAGCTGTACAGCGCCACCAGCCCCAGACCGATACCGATGGCGAACTCGATGCCGACCTTGAGCACGATGTTGCACAGCACCGCGCCGATCACGGCAATGAAGCCCACCAGCGCCAGGCCGGCGCCGCCCGGTTTGAGCCGGCTCTCGCTGGCATCCACCTTGCGGATCAGCTGCTGGCCGTCCAGCTTGTTCAGGTAGAACAACTGCAGGGTGGCGGCGAACAACAGCCAGCCGATCAGCGCCGAGGGGATCAACAGCAGCAGGCCGGCGATGCTGATCTTGCCGGCCAGTACCACCATCAGGCTGGTGGAGGTGCCGAGGAACCAGACCCCGGAGTTGGACGCCACCACAATGTTGCACAGCGCCACGTGGGTGTAGCGCGGGTGGCTGGAGATGCTGGTGATGGTCTTGCCGAAGATCATCGCCGTGGTGAAGTTGTTGAGAAAGGGCGACAGGGTTGCCGACAGCGCACCGGTGGCCCAGAACATGCCGCGGGCGCCGAGGCCCTTGCGCAGCAGGTAGCCGTTGAGCGCGGTGAATACGTTTCGCTCGTTGAGCAGCTCCACCACCATCCACATGAAGGCCATGAAGGCGATCAGGCCGAACAGCTCTTCCTTGGTTTCGCTCTGGGCGTGGAGGAAGTACTGGAAGCCGTTGGGATCGGTCAGGGCGTAATGCAGGCCGATGACGATCAGGCCGGACATCATGAACATGGCCGGCTTGAACTTATCCATCTCCAGTTGTGCTTCAAAAACTATCAGCGTCATGCCAATAAGGAATATCGCCAGCACGAGCAAGCCCGTGAGCGAGAAGGGGTCGATGACCATGGAAAATCTCGTTGAGAAGGGATGGGAAGGGTTAAGAATTCGTTGCAAATTATAACGATGTGACCCGGATCCTGGCAGCGGTCAAATGGCGACTTCACGACATTTATCTGTGGCCATGCGTCCTTCGTGCGGTCTGGGCTAAACTTCCGCGTTTTTCACCCCGGAGACCGCCCGTGACTGCTCCCGCTACCCGTTTACGTACTCTGCGCGACTACATCCGTTGGGCCGTCAGCCGCTTTCAGGCCGAGCAGCTGTTCTTCGGCCACGGTACCGACAACGCCTGGGACGAGGCTCGCCAACTGGTGCTTGGCGCACTGCATCTTCCCTGGGAAATATCCGATGCCTACCTCGATTGCCGCCTGGAAGACGACGAGCACCTGCATCTGCAGGGCCTGCTCAAGCGCCGCATCGAAGAGCGCGTGCCCACCGCCTACCTGCTGGGTGAAGCCTGGTTCTGCGGCCTGCCGTTCAGGGTCGATGAGCGCGTGCTGGTCCCGCGTTCGCCGATCGCCGAGCTGATCGAGCGTCATTTCGCCCCCTGGCTGCCGCAAGAGCCGGCCCGGGTGCTGGACCTGTGCACCGGCTCCGGCTGCATCGGCATCGCCTGCGCCTACGAGTTTCCCGAGGCGGAGGTGGTGCTGGCCGATCTGTCGTTCGAGGCGCTGGAAGTGGCCAACCAGAACATCGAGCGCCATGGCCTGGAAGAGCGCGTCTACTGCGTGCAGGGCGATGGCTTCGCCGGCCTGCCTGGGCAGCGCTTCGACCTGATCGTGTCCAATCCGCCCTACGTGGATGCCGAGGACTTCGCCGACATGCCGGCCGAGTACCAGCACGAACCGGCCATGGGCCTGGCCTGCGGCGACGACGGCCTGGATCTGGTACGGCGCATGCTGGCCGAGGCGGCCGATCACCTGACCGAGCGCGGTCTGCTGATCGTCGAGGTGGGCAACAGCCAGGTGCATGTCGAGGCGCTGTATCCGGAAGTGGATTTCACCTGGCTGGAGTTCGAGCGCGGCGGCCACGGCGTGTTTCTGCTGGCGGCCAAGCAGTGCCGCGAGCATCAGGCGCTGTTCCGTTCGCGTATCTCGGCGTGACGCGATGCGCACGGCGCACCCTACCCTAAGGTGCGCCGTGCGCAGCAATCATCTCAGCGCGTGGCGATCCAGATCAGTAGCCCGGCCTGGAACAGGGAAAAAGCCACCAGGCAGGTGATGGTGAAGCGCAGGCCACTGTCCTCGCGCTTGAGGCGTTCGAGTTTTTCCTCCAGCTTGCGCAGCTTGACCTCCTGTTCCTGCAGGCGTTGATCGGCCTGCTGCAGCATGGCCGCGGCGTCCAGCAGTTCGATGATCTGCACCTTCTCCGTTTGCCAATCGCCATGCAGCGAGCTGACCCGCGCAGCACTGTAGAAAGGCTTGAGCTGCAATGGGTCGCTGTACTCGATGGTAAAACCCTGCGCCTTCAGCGCGTGGTCGCGGCGCGCGCGGGCGGCCTCGTTGAAGTTGTCCTTGGTGGGCAGGGCGCCGCCTTCGACCTGATAGTGAGCGTAGCGCTGGCGCGCCCAGGCGATGCCCTGGGCGAGCAGGAAACGACCCAGACCGCGGTTGGCGGGCTCGACGCTGAGACCCTTGTCCGGACCGAAACGCACTTCCTTGCGTTGGTGGTCGGCCCATACCTCGAGCAGGTTCTGCTCGCGATGCGTGCGCTGCCCGGGCACTTGCAGACTCAGGCGCAGCAGGCTGAGGTCCTTGGCGTGACGCTCCACCCGGCCGAGCTGGATGAAGCGCAGCGGGCGCGGCCCGGTTTCCCGATCCACCGGCAATGCGGCCAGGCGCAACAGGCTGAACTGCTCAGGCGCCAGGTCGGCCCAGGGATGAGCGATGGCCGGCGTTTCGCCAGGCTGCTGAGCATCGGCCTGGGCGAGGGTTTCGGTGGAGGGGGCGGGTTGTTCGCTCATGGCTGTCCTGGGCGCTGATACGACTGTCATGGCAGGTTATCGACCATTTTGCTCCGTACTGGAGCGAATGAAACGGACGATGTGTTCACCGAGCGCACGCGCCAACGGTAGCTGAGGATCGTTGTAGGAGGCCAGCTGTTCCTGCCAGGGTAGGGGGGTGATGCGCATGACGTGGTTCATGCCGGGGATCAGCGCCAGTTCGGCATCCGGTTTGGCCTGCTTGAGAATCTCGGCGTTGTCCACCCCGACCTGGGCGTCGTGACCGCCCTGCACAATCAGCGCCGGAATCTCCAGTGCGGCAAAGGCTTCGGCCGGGTTCTGCCGCAGCAGGCTGATCAGGTAGGGCTGCACGCTGGGACGAAACAGCACCTGCAGGGGTTCGGGCACATCGGCCTGCTCCTGCCCGCGGATCAGGCTGGCGAGGATGCGCCGGCTCTGCGCCAGTTGCGCAGGCGGCAGGCGCATGGCCAGTTGTGCGTCGAGCACTTGGCCGATGGGGTAGGCGGGACCGGCGATCGATACCAGGGCATCGGCGCCGCTGCGGGCGGCGGCCAGGCTTGCAATGAGCGCACCTTCGCTGTGGCCGACGAGGATCAGCCGGTCGAAGCGCGGGTCGCGTTTGAGCAGCTGTCCCCAGCCTTCGGCATCGGTCACGTAGCGCTCGACGCTGAGGTTGCGCTCATCCGGTGTGGCTTTGCTGCTGGCGGCCACGCCGCGCTTGTCGTAACGCAGGCTGGCGATGCCATTGCGCGCCAACACCTGGGCCAGCTTCTTCAGCGCATCGTTGTGGCCGCCCGCGGGGTTGTTGCCGTCGCGGTCGGTGGGGCCGGAGCCGGCGATCAGCAGCGCCACCGGCACCGGCGCGTCGCTTTGCGGCACCAGCAGACTGCCGTACAGGGTGCCCTGGTCGGTGTCGAGGCTGAGGGGGAGTTGCCGGATAGTGCTGGCCTGGGCCAGGCCGGTGATCAGGGTGAGGGACAAGAGCAGTGCTTGCAGCATGATGGGGGTAGGGTAGTGGCAGACTGGCATTGGACGCTAGCCGAGCACCAAGGTTCGGGGTGAACTGGAAGATCGCCACGGGTATACTCGCCCACCTCGTTAAACGGCCTGCGCAGCGGCAGGTCGGGGCTGAATTTCGCGGAGCGTCGTCCCATGTCCGGCAATACCTACGGCAAGCTGTTCACCGTCACCACCGCTGGCGAAAGCCATGGCCCGGCCCTGGTCGCCATCGTCGACGGTTGCCCACCGGGCCTGGAATTGTCGCTGGAGGACATGCAGCGCGATCTCGACCGACGCAAGCCGGGCACCAGCCGCCACACCACGCAGCGCCAGGAAGACGACGTGGTGGAGATTCTTTCCGGCGTGTTCGAGGGCAAGACCACCGGTTGCGCCATCGGTTTGCTGATCCGCAACACCGACCAGAAGTCCAAGGACTACTCGGCGATCAAGGATCTGTTCCGTCCGGCCCACGCCGACTACACCTACCACCACAAGTACGGCATCCGCGACTACCGTGGCGGCGGCCGCAGTTCGGCGCGCGAGACCGCCATGCGCGTGGCCGCCGGCGCCATCGCCAAGAAGTACCTGGCCACGCAAGGGATCCAAGTGCGCGGCTATATGAGCCAGCTCGGCCCGATCGAGATTCCGTTCAAGACCTGGGACAGCGTCGAGCAGAACGCCTTCTTCAGCCCCGATCCGGACAAGGTGCCTGCGCTTGAGACCTACATGGATCAGTTGCGCCGCGACCAGGATTCGGTCGGCGCGAAGATCACCGTGGTAGCCGAAGGGGTGATGCCGGGGCTTGGCGAGCCGATCTTCGACCGTCTGGACGCCGAGCTGGCCCATGCGCTGATGAGCATCAACGCGGTCAAGGGCGTGGAGATCGGCGCAGGTTTCGCCAGCGTCAGTCAACGCGGCACCGAGCACCGCGACGAGCTGACGCCCGAAGGCTTCCTGACCAACAACGCCGGCGGCATTCTCGGCGGTATTTCCAGCGGTCAGCCCATCGTTGCCCACCTGGCGCTCAAGCCCACCTCCAGCATCACCACGCCGGGGCGCTCGATCGACATCGACGGCAACCCGGTAGAGGTCATTACCAAGGGGCGCCACGATCCCTGTGTAGGCATCCGCGCCACGCCGATCGCCGAGGCGATGATGGCCATCGTGCTGATGGATCATCTGCTGCGTCATCGCGCGCAGAACGCCGAGGTGCGTGTGGCGACGCCGGTGCTGCCGCAGCTGTGAGCGCGGTAGGTTGGGTGGCGCGCAGCGATACCCAACAACCGCTGCCCCGGCTATCGCTGCGCTCGACCCAGGCTAAGACCGGGCCATGATTCACGCGTTGCCCTACTGGCGCCTGTCCGGCTTCTACTTCTTCTACTTCGCCCTGCTCGGCGCCACGGCGCCGTTCCTGGCGCTGTACTTCGATCACCTGGGTTTCTCGCCGGCGCGCATCGGCGAGCTGGTGGCCATTCCCATGCTGATGCGCTGCCTGGCACCGAACCTGTGGGGCTGGCTCGGCGATCACACCGGTCAGCGCCTGCTGATCGTGCGCCTCGGCGCGCTGTGCACGCTGGTGTGCTTCGCCGGCATCTTCATCAGCCACAGTTATGCCTGGCTGGCTTTGATCATGGCGGCGCACGCGTTCTTCTGGCACGCGGTGCTGCCGCAGTTCGAGGTCATCACCCTGGCGCATCTGCGCGAGCAGGCCGCGCGCTACAGCCAGATTCGCCTGTGGGGCAGCATCGGTTTCATCGTCGCGGTGGTCGGCCTGGGCCGCCTGTTCGAATGGCTGAGCCTGGATGCCTACCCCTGGGCGCTGATACTGATCATGGCCGGCATCGTCGCCGGCAGCTTCTGGGTGCCCAACGCCCAGCCGCTGCTGCGCCCCGGCAGCGCCGAACAGGGCGGTTTCCTGCGTCAGCTGGGCCGCCCCGGCATTCTCGCCTTCTATGCCAGCGTCGGGCTGATGCAACTGAGCAACGGGCCCTATTACACCTTTCTCACCCTGCATCTGGAGGCGCTCGGCTACAGCCGCGGGGTGATCGGCATGCTCTGGGCGCTGGGGGTGGTGGCGGAGATCCTGCTGTTTCTGATCATGGCGCGGCTGCTGGAGCGCTATTCGCTGCGCGCGGTGCTGCTGGCCAGCTTCCTGATCACCGCCGTGCGCTGGCTGCTGCTGGGCAACCTGGCCGACCAGCTGGCGATCCTGCTGCTGGCTCAGTGCATGCACGCCGCCACCTTCGGCGCCTTCCATGCCGCCAGCATCCATTTCATCCAGCGCAGCTTTGCCGACCGTCAGCAGGGCCAGGGCCAGGCGCTGTACGCCACCCTGGCCGGTATCGGCGGTGCCCTCGGCGCGCTGTATGCGGGCTACAGCTGGAGCAGCCTCGGCCCGGCCTGGACCTTTGCCCTAGCCAGTCTGGCAGCGCTGGCTGCAGCGGTTATCATTGCCCTTCGTCTGCCGCCTGAGCGGCCCCTGACTTCAGCGAGTACCTCATGACCAGCCTCAGCGTTCATCTGCACAGCTCCCCGAATCTGCCGAACAAGGTGCTGACCCATGCCGAGGACATCGCCAGCACGCTGGCCGCGGTCGGTATCGCTTACCGCCAGCTGGAGCTGCCGGCAGCCTTGCGACCGGGCTGCGAGCAGGCCGAGTTCGAGGCGGCCTACGGCCTCTGGCTGCAGCGGCTGATGGAGGAGGGGTATCCGCATCACGAGCTGTTCAACCTGCAGCGCAACCACCCGCAGAAGCTGGAGATGCGTGCGCGGCATCTGGACGAGCAGATGCAACCGACCGCCAGTGCCTGGCTGTTTCTCGGCGGTTTCGCCCAGCTCAGCCTGCATCTGGATGGCTACGTGTATGTGTTGCAGGGCGAGCGTGGCGATCTGCTGGAGTTGCCCGCGGGCACCCGCCACTGGTTCGACCTGGGCGAGGAACCGCACCTGCTGGCGCTGCGTCTGAGCGCCAGTGACGAGGCGCCTCAACCCACGGGCGATGACATCGCCAGCCGTTTTGCCCGTCTGGGCGAGTGAGGCAGGGGGAACCCTGGCAAAGCGATGACGATCCTACGCATACCACCCCTTACGCAGGAGCATCCTCATGGGTTCCACCCTCAACGGGCTGATCGGCCTGGTCATTCTGGCTCTGGACATCTGGGCCATCATCAACGTGGTGAAAAGCAACGCCGAAATCGGCATCAAGATTCTCTGGATTCTGCTGATCGTGCTGCTGCCGGTGCTGGGCCTGATCATTTGGGCGCTGATGGGGCCGCGCGGCAACGTCCGAGTCTGATCCTGTGCCTGCTGGCGCTGCTGCTGGCCCCGCTCTGGGCCCTGGCGGCAGAGCAGGAGGAGCAGGCTTGGCAGGCGTTGCGCGAGGGACGCGCGCTGCTCATCCTGCGTCATACCACGGCGCCGGGCACTGGCGATCCCGCCCATTTCCAGCTGGGCAACTGCAGCACGCAGCGCAATCTCAGCCAGCAGGGGCGTGAAGAGGCAAGGCGCTGGGGCGCGCTGTTGCGCAGCCAGGGCATCGGGCGGCCACGCCTGTTCAGCAGTCGCTGGTGCCGGGCGCTGGATACCGCGCGGGAGATGGGTCTGGGCACGGTACAACCGCTGCCGGCACTGGATTCCTTCTTCGCGCTACCCGGCAATGGCAGCGAGCAGACGTCGCAACTGATCCGCACCATCAACCTTATGCCGCCCGGAGAACCACTGGTGCTGGTGTCTCATCAGGTCAATATCACGGCCCTGACGCGCATCTTTCCGGCTTCCGGCGAAGGCTTGATCCTGGCTTTGCCGCTGCGCGCGGCGCCGCAGGTGCTGGCGCGTATCGCGCCGCCTCGATAGTGGTCGTGCATCAGCAGATCGGTCGCGCTGCTGCATTTGGCGCAAGTTGAACGAGCCAATGGAGCGCAGTCACCCTCTTTAGAGCCCAACTAGGGCTCGTCATAAGTAGCGATGGCTCCGTTGCCTACAGTCAGAGAGCGTCTTGCAGGTGCTTACGCAGCGTGATCAGGTCATCGCGCAGTTCACCGAGTTGCTCCATGCTCTGGCCGGTGGCCTTGAGGATGCAGGCCGGGATGGCCTTGGCCTGTTCGTGAAGGGCGCGGCCCTTGTCGGTCAGATGCAGTTGAACGACCCGTTCGTCCTGGCTGCTGCGCTGGCGCTGCAACAGACCTTCGCTTTCCAGGCGCTTGAGCAGGGGGGTGAGCGAGCCTGGGTCGGTCAGCATGCGCGCGCTGATTTCGCTGACGGTGATCCCTTCGTTCTCCCACAGCACCAGCATGGCCAGATACTGCGGATAGGTCAGCCCCAGCGCTTGCAGCAGCGGCTTGTAGGTCTTGGTCATCAGCAGCGAGGTGGAATAGAGGGCGAAGCACAGCTGGTTGTCCAGCATCAGCTCGGCACAGGGCTGTACTTGAGTGGTCATGACGGTTGCCTTTGCGGTTGCGATGGGCATAAAGCTAGCGCGCTAATGATCATCGCGCCAGAGGATGGTGCGGGCAGTGCCCGCACCGAAGCCCGATCAGCCGCAGGAAACGCGGGTGATCACGCGCTGATCGTCGACGTTGAGGTTCAGGCGCTGGCCATTGTATTCCAGGGTCACCACGCTGCCTGGGGTCAGCACGCGGGCGGTGCTGGCACCGGCCTGCTGACGGGCCTGTTCAAGCAGCTCGGGCGTGGCCACTTTGCCTTGCAGATGCTCCACGGCCGCGGATGTGCAGCCCTGGCTGGGATCGGCGGGCTTCGCCGCCGGTTCGGATTTCTCGGCTGTGCTGCTGCAGCCGGCGGCCAGCAGGGCGGTGGCGAGAATCAGGCTGAAACGAGTCTTGAGGTTCAACGCTATGGGCTCCTTGTCCATGATCTTTTGCATTATTGCGCGCCTTCGAGGCGGGCCAGGCGTTCTTCCAGGGCAGCGATACGCGCCTCCAGTTCGACCAGACGATCTTCGCTAGGTGCCGAGGCGTCGCCACGGCTGGCTGGACGGCTGAGCAGCAGACTTTCCAGATCGGCGGGCTCGCCCAGCAGGTGCATGTAGCGATCCTCGCGCTGCCCGCTCTGGCGCGGCAGCAACACGGCCAACCCACGAGCGATGAGGCGTTCCAGCTGATGCTGGACCTCGTCCACATCGTCGAAGTCGTGCATGCGGTTGCTGCGCGTGAGCAGTTCGTTGAGGGTCTGCGGGCCGCGCAGCATCAACAGGCCCAGTAGCACCGTCTGCGGCTTGACCAGTTCCAGCTGCTTGTCGCAGCGCTGTTCCCAGCGGTCGGCGCGGCTGCCCATGACCAGGTGCACCAGCTTGCGCCCCTCGAGGCTGCGCAGGTAACGGCCGACCTCACCGGTTTCCAGCTGCATCAGCGGTTCGCGGCTGGTCTTCTGGTTGCAGGCCAGTTGCACGGCATTGAGGGTCAGCGGGTAGGTTTCCGGCGTGGTCAGCTGCTTCTCGATCAGGCAGCCGAGGATACGTACCTCGACGGCATGCAGCGGCGTTTCACCAACCAGCGGGGAGGGGGCGAGAGACATGGATCGATCCTGGCAGAAAGAACCTGCCTAGGGTAACGGCATCCGCGCTCAGCCGACAGGCTTCAATGTGTGTTCGAGCATGTCCAGGCTGGCCGCCAGTACCTGCTGGCGAGATTCCTGACTGGCCATCATGCGCGCCAGCAGCAGGCTGCCCAGGCATTGCGCGAGAACGGTCCAGGCCAGTTGTGCATCGCCGATGATCTCGGCCCAGGTTTCCTGCAGCTGCAGGATCTGTTGCTCGGTGCGCTGCCGCACGCTTTCGTCGGCGCGGGCGATTTCCGCACCCAGGGTAGGCAATACACAGCCTTTGTCGGGCTGCTCGACATGCGCCAGGCTGAGATAGGCCGCCAGGCAGCGTTGCAGCCTGTCGCGTCCGGCTTCGCCCGGCGCGCCGCCGAGCCGCGCCAGGCTGTTGCGCAGTTCGCGCTCGACCAGCTCGGCGAACAGGGCGTCCTTGCTCGGAAAATGGCTGTAGAAGGCTGCGCCGGTCAGGCCGATGGTCTTCATCAGGGCATCCACACCGGTCACGGCAAAACCTTGCTGCTTGGCAATGGCGCCGCTGCTGGCCAGCAGGCGCTCGCGGGTTTCGGCCTTGTGTTCGGCGGAATAACGCATGAATGGCTCCGTGAAGAGGGTGGCTTGACCTGCTCGGAAGCGTAGCATAACGTTCGTTAAGCTAACGATCGTTAGTTAATGGAGAAAGCCATGAGCGAGAACAAGAAGGTCGCCTTGATCATCGGCGCCGGCGACGCCACCGGTGGCGCCATTGCCCGACGTTTTGCCCGCGAAGGCTATGTGGCCTGCGTTACCCGCCGCAGCCTGGACAAGCTGCAGCCGTTGCTGGAGGACATCCGCAGCGAAGGCGGCGAGGCCCATGGTTTTGCCTCCGATGCGCGGCGCGAGGAGCAGGTGGCCGAGCTGGTCGAAAGCATCGAGCGTGACATCGGCCCCATCGAGGTGATGGTGTTCAACATCGGCGCCAACGTGCCGTGCAGCATTCTCGAAGAAACCGCGCGCAAGTATTTCAAGATTTGGGAAATGGCCTGCTTCGCCGGCTTTCTCACCAGCCAGGCGGTGGCCAAGCGCATGGTCGCGCGCAGACGCGGCACCATCCTGTTCACCGGTGCCACGGCCGGGCTGCGTGGCGCCACCGGATTCGCCGCCTTTGCCGGCGCCAAGCACGGCATACGCGCGCTGGCGCAGAGCATGGCGCGCGAGCTGGGACCGCTGAATATCCATGTCGCCCATGTGGTGGTGGACGGCGCCATCGATACCGCCTTCATCCGCGACAGCTTTCCCGAGCTGTACGCCAGGAAGGATCAGGATGGCATTCTCGATCCCGAGCATATCGCCGACAGCTACTGGTTCCTGCACGCTCAGCCGCGCGACGCCTGGACCTTCGAGCTGGATCTGCGTCCATGGATCGAGCGCTGGTAACCTGCCCTGAACCCATAACCACAATAACGAGCGAGTGAAAGCCATGAGCAAGACGGTGGAGTTTTTCTTCGACCTGGGCAGTCCGGCCTCCTACCTGGCCCATACCCAGCTACCTGATCTGTGTCGCGACGCCGGGGCTGAATTGGTCTATCGGCCGATGCTGCTGGGCGCGGTGTTCCAGGCTACCGGCAACGCCTCGCCGGCGATGATTCCGGCCAAGGGGCGCTACATGCTGCGCGACCTGGCACGCTTCGCCGAGCGCTACGGCGTACCGATGCGCTTCAACCCGCATTTCCCCATCAATACCCTGACGCTGATGCGCCTGCTGGTGGCCGTTCAACTGCATCAGCCGGAGCGCTTCGACGATGCCTTGCAGGCGCTATTCCGGGCGATCTGGGTGGACGGTATTCACATGGGCGACCCGGCCAAGGTGGCCGAAGTGCTGACGGCGGCCGGCTTCGACGCCCAGGCGTTGCAGGCGCAGATCGCCGAACAGCAGGTCAAGGACGCGCTCAAGGCGAGCACCGAAGAGGCGGTCAAGCGCGGCGTATTCGGCGCACCGACCTGTTTCGTCGATGGCGAGATGTTCTTCGGCCAGGATCGCCTGGAGTTCGTACGCGAAGCACTGCGCGACTGATGTCTGGCACAATGGCGGGGTTCTTTTTCCGCCATTCGAGCCACCGATGAACCCCGAAGCGCTGAAACTCCTGGTGACCCGCCGCATGCCCTACGGCAAGTACAAGGACCGGCTGATCGCCGACCTGCCGGGCCATTACCTCAACTGGTTCGCCCGCACGGGCTTTCCCAAGGGCGAGCTGGGCCAGCTGCTCGCGCTGATGCAGGAGATCGACCACAACGGCCTCAAGCCGCTGCTCGATCCGTTGCGCGACCGTTCGTAGCCTGGATGAAAATCCGCGGGAGACTTCGAACTCTCCCGGATGCCCGTAGGGTGCGCCGTGTGCATCGCCCCTGCACATTGCAGAAGGAGCCACTGCAAGCCATCGGTGCGCGCGGCGCACCCTACGTCTGGGTTGGCCTCAATGCCAATTGCGGCCGTGATCCAGCTTCTGATCCACCAGCCATTTGCCATGGGCGATGGACGCGTGCTGGGCCTTGTGCAGATCATCCATGAAGGCGTAATCCACCGGCAGGGTCTGGCGTTTGCTGGTGTTGCCGTCGGGGTCGGTGATCTGGCATCCGCCGGCCCAGGGCGTGGGCAGGCCGGGATGTTCCATGACACTGGCGCGGATGACGTGATCGCGATGGGTGCAGGTAAGCGCGCTCATGAGGCCACCTCGTGGATCAAGGCGCCGCCCTCGGCGTCGACGCTACACCGAGGTTCCAGCCGGGAGCCGGTAGCGGCGCCGCGTGGATGAGTGGTGCGTCTGTTCCCCTACCTTAGTCCAGATGTCGCGGCCGCGAGCGTTGCCCGACAAACGCGCAGGGCCGGCAACGGCCGGCCCTGCGTCTGCTGCTGACGAGCCTCTACTCGGCAGCCTCACTCACCTTGTTGAGGTTTCTCGGCTTCGGCGCAAAGCGCGCCGCCAGGCGCATCGAGACGGTCACCAGGCGCTGATACAGCGCCGGCATGCTGCGCTGCATCCAGTCCAGGGCATGGGCATCGGCACCGATCAGAATGCGCCGTTTGTTGGCCAGCACTCCGTTTACGATGACCTTGGCCGCCTGTTCCGGCGTGGTGCGCAGCAACTGGTCGTTGAACTGCTGGCGCGCCTGCTCGGTTTCCTGGCCGGTGACCTTGGTCAGGCTGTCGTTCACCCGCGCCGTCTTGGCGATGTTGGTCTTGATGCCGCCCGGATGCACGCAGCTGGCGGAAACGCCGCAGTCGGCCATGTCCAGTTCCTGGCGCAGCGATTCGGTAAAGCCGCGTACGGCGAACTTGCTGGCGTTGTAGGCGCTCATGCCCGGCTGGGAGAACAGGCCGAACACGCTGGAGACGTTAATCACGTGTCCCTGGCCGGCCGCCTTGAGGTAGGGCAGGAAGGCCTTGGTGCCGTTCACCACGCCCCAGAAGTTGATGTTCATGATCCACTCGTAGTCGGCATGGTCGTTGCCCTCCACGGTGCCGCCCTGAGCCACGCCGGCATTGTTGAAGATGGCGTTGACCCGGGCGAACTCGCTGACTACCTGCTCCGCCCAGGCCTCGACCGCAGCGCGGTCGGCAACGTCGACGCGTTGTCCGCTGACGGTGACGCCGAGCTTGCGGGCCTGCTCGACGGTTTCCTGGAGGCCCTCGACATTGACGTCGGACAGCGCCAGGTGGCAGCCCTGGCGCGCCAGGTGGTAGGCGAGGGCGCGGCCGATACCGGAGCCGGCGCCAGTGATGGCGGCAACCTTGTTCTCGAAGGATTTCATGCGCTGACCTCCTGCGCGGCGAGGGTGATGGCATTGCTCTGCGCCGGATGCGCGGCGTGCTTGCGGCTGAAGTGGTAGGCATGCGGATCGAAGTTGCGCGTCAGCATGCGAAAGCGCCAGGTGAAGCCCGGCCACACCGTACAGTTGCGTCCGCTGACCGGGTGCAGATACCAGCTCATGCAGCCGCCGGCGTTCCATACGGTGCTGCCGAGGGTGCCCTGGATCTTGCGGTTGAAGGCGTCCTGCGCCTCGCGCTTGGGTTCCAGGCTCTGCAGTTGGCCCTCTTCGAGCTGCCTGAGGGCGCCGAGCACATAGGTGATCTGCGACTCGATCATGTAGACCATGGAGTTGTGGCCCAGGCCGGTGTTCGGCCCCATGAGGAAGAACAGGTTGGGGAAGCCCGCGGTCATGGTGCCCTTGTAGGCTTCCGGACCTTCGGGCCAGGTGTCGAGCAGATCGACGCCGCCACGGCCGAACACCGTGCCGCGCGGCAGCGGGTCGCTGGGGGTGAAGCCGGTGCCGAAGATGATGGCATCCACTTCGCGCTCCTGGCCGTCGGCGGTGCGCACGGCGCCCGGCAGGATTTCGGCGATACCGTCGGTGATCACCTCGACGTTGGCCTGGGTCAGCGCCGGGTAGTAGTCATTGGAGATCAGCACCCGCTTGCAGCCCATGGTGTAGTCCGGGGTGACCTTGGCGCGCAGCACCGGGTCCTTGATCTGCTTCTTGATGTACAGCTTGGCGATGCCCTGGGCCATGCGCAGCAGGCGCGGGGCGAAGGCGAAGGCGATCACCCGGCTTTCCAGGATGCCGTACAGGGCGCCGCGCCAGAGTTTCTGCACCAGCGGAAAGCGCTTGAAGCGCTGGCGTTCGCCATCGCCAATGGCGCGATCGGGCTTGGGCATGATCCACGGCGCGGTTCGCTGGTAGAGATCGAGCCGCGCCACCTGCTTCTGAATCTGCGGCACGAACTGGATGGCCGAGGCGCCGGTGCCGATCACCGCCACGCGTTTGCCGCTCAGGTCATAGTCGTGATTCCACTGCTGCGAGTGGAACACCTCGCCAGTGAAGGTCTCCAGGCCCTTGAGCTTGGGGATCGAGGGTGTCGACAGGGCGCCCATGCCGGAGACCACGAATTGCGCGCTGTACTGGTTGCCGGCACGGTCCTGCAGGTGCCACAACTCGGCGTGCTCGTCCCAGCGCATCTGTACCACTTCGGTGCCCAGCAGGGTCTTGTCCTGCAAGCGGTACTTCGCCCAGCAGCCTTCCAGGTAGGCCTTGATTTCCGGCTGCCTGGCGAACATCCGCGTCCAGTTCGGGTTGGGCTCGAAGGAAAAGGAGTACAGGTGCGATTGCACGTCGCAGCCGCAACCCGGGTAGTTGTTCACCCGCCAGGTGCCGCCGACGCCGGCTTCCTTTTCGAACAGCAGGAAGTCCTGCTCGCCCTGCTGCTTGAGGCGGATGGCCATGCCGAGGCCGGAGAAGCCGCTGCCGAGGATGGCGATCTTGCAATGGCGGGCAGCGGTAGGGGGTGACACGGGCGCATTCATGGCCGGACTCCTGCTTGTCGTTCTTGTTGGTGTCTACATCTGTATACCAAGGTAGACATGTGTATACTTTGCGGCAAGCCATAGAATCGACAAACCAACTTTAGGTAGGGGTAAGGATGCACAACGACGATGCGCAGGTACGCGACAGGGCCAGCGAAGCGCCTGGCAAGCGCCTGCTGATGGAAGCGGCGTTACGTCTCACCTCGACCAGCCGCAGCCTCAGCAGCCTGGGCCTGCGCGAGCTGGCGCGCGAGGCGGGGCTCAACCCCAACACCTTCTACCGTCACTTTCGCGATGTCGACGACTTGGGCCTGACCGTGATCGGCGAGATCACTCGGCTGCTGCGTCAACCGCTGCGCGATTTGCGCCGCGAGGCCGCGCAGCGCGCGGTCAAGGATGACTGGCCCCTGCTGCCCAAGCTGCTGGGTATCGATCTCGGGCGCGGGCGGCGGGTGTGTCACGAGACGGTGCAGCTGTTCTTCGACTTCGTCGCCGAGCATCCGGAGGCGTTCATCATCGGGGTGCGCGAGCTGCATGGCGCGTCGCCCGTGTTGCGCGAGGCCCTGCGCCAGGTGATGGACGACTTCGCCGATGACATGGCCGAGGACATCGTCGAATTCAAGCTGCTGCCGGATATCGTCAGCGCGGCGGCGGTGCGCCAGGTTTCGGGGCTGATCAGTCGCAGCCTGTTCGAGCAGTCGCTGGACTACATCGGCCAGCCGCAGCGGCGCGAGGCGATCTGTGCGCTGGCCGAGGAGCAGATCGTCATGCTGTTCACCGGCGCCAGCATGTTGCAGAGCATGGGGCAGCTGCGTCTGGGCTGACGCAGGATGCGCTGCGCATCCGCAGCGGCACGGCGAAGGCGGGTGCGTAGGGCGCCCCCGACCTGGGCTGCGGGCCATGAAAAAGGGCGGCCAAGGCCGCCCGAAGGGACATCAGCTGCTGAAGCCGAGGCGCTCGCGCCAGCGTTTCTCCAGCTTCTCGGTATCGTGATCCTTGGGGTGGAAGCCGGGGCGGTAGTAGTCCAGGTAGGGGCCGATCAGCTTGGTGAAGAAGCCGTTGCGCGGGCCGAACAGTTTCTTCAAACCGAAGCCCCAGCTGCGCCAGTTGAACAGCTGACCGTCCTTGCGCAGCAAGTGAATCTGGAACCAGCCAATCACGCCGAGGAACATCACGGTGGTCAGCAGCATCACCAGCGTACGGGTGAAGTAGCCGCCATAGACCTTCTGGTACACGTCGTAGCACACCGCCTTGTGCTCGTTCTCCTCGATGGCGTGCCACATCCACAGCTGGTACAGCTTCGGATCGTTCATCTGCGTGGTGAGGTCTTCGCGCTTGAGCAGTTGCTCGGCCATGGTCGCGGTGAAGTGCTCCAGCGCGCAGGTGGCGGCCAGGCGCTGTTTCTTGGTGCTGAAGCGGGTCGTCCACTCGAGCAGTACCTTGATGCGCAGCTCCAGGCGCTCCAGGTCGATATTGTGCTCGTTGGCATAGTCGTTATAGGCCGCATGCTCCTTGGAGTGCATGGCCTCCTGGCCGATAAAGGCGCTGATGTCCTTCTTCAGCTGCGGCTCGCTGACCTGGTCGCGCACCGCCCGCACGCTGTCGACGAAGAATTTTTCGCCATAGGGGAACAGCGACGACAGGTTGTTCATGAAGTGGCTCATGAAGGGATCGTCGAAGAACCAGTACTTCGGCGTTTCGGCGAAGCTGAAGTCCATGCGGCGAACCGGAAAGCTGGATTTCGGCTGGGGCAGGGTAGCGCTTGCATTCATCGTTCGAGTCCTCTTCTGGGGAGTCGGTGCTCCCGATTGTTGTGCGGCTCTGGTTGACAACATCGGGGTTGCAGGCGGTTAGCCTCAACGGACCAACTGTGTCATTGAACGATGTAACTATCGGACGTGGCGGCGGCGGGCGCCGCCAACTTAAGGCGGGTGTGTCGGGCAATCGCCCGAGGCGAAACGGCGGGCATGGCCCGCCATCTCGACAGAAGGCGGGGTCAGGGAGCGTTGCGCCGCAGCTCTGCCACTTCGCTGCGCAGCGCGCGCAGTTCGTCGAGGATCGCCTGCTCGCGGGCAGCTGCCGCCAGCTCCTCGGTGCTGGGCTCGTGGGTGCTCTGCATGGCGTTGACGATCACGGCGATGAACAGGTTGAGCATCATGAAGGTGGCGATGAGGATGTAGGGCACGAAGAACATCCAGGCCAGCGGGTGCTGCTCCATCACCGGGCGGACGATGCCCATCGACCAGCTTTCCAGGGTCATCACCTGGAACAGGGTGTAGAGGCTGGCGCCGATGCTGCCGAACCACTCGGGGAAGCTCTGGCCGAACAGCTGGGTGGCCATCACCGCGGCCACATAGAACACCAGCCCCATCAGCATGACGATGCTGCCCATGCCCGGCAGCGAGGCGAGCAGCGCCTGCACCACCTTGCGCATGCTCGGGTTGATCGACACCAGGCGCAGCACCCGCAGTACGCGCAGGGCGCGCAGTACGGCGAAGGGACCGCTGGCCGGTACCAGGGCGATGCCCACCACCAGGCAGTCGAACACCGCCCAGGGATCGCGCAGCAGACCGATGCCGCGCGCGGTGAAGCGCAGCGCCAGCTCGATGACGAAGCAGGCGAGGATCAGGCTGTCGAGGATCAGCAGCGGCCGGCCCCAGTCGGCCATGATCGATGGCGAGGTCTGCATGCCGAGAATGGCCGCGTTGACGACGATCAGCAGGGTGACCAGGCGCTGTACGGCGGTGCCGTCCATCAGCTGTCCCAGGCGCTGGCGCCAGTCGGAGGGGGATTGGTTCAATTCGAGTTCGTGCATGGCGGTATCGGTGGGAATCGAGTCGTTGGCCGGGGAAATCCGCTGCAGCGGCCCGTCGGGCCTGCGGGGCGCGGGGCCATCAGCGGCCTGTGTCTAGCGGTCGTCGAGGGCGAAGGCAGTCAGGGTGAAGGTGGGAATCGCCGCGTCCTGCAGCTTCTGCGAGCCACCCAGCTCCGGCAGGTCGATGATCGCGGCGGCCTCGAATACGCTGGCGCGCATGCGCCGTACCAGGTTGGCCGCGGCGATCAGGGTGCCGCCGGTAGCGATCAGGTCATCGAAGATCAGTACCGAGTCGCCCTCGCACAGGCTGTCGCTGTGCACTTCGAGAAAGGCTTCGCCGTATTCGGTCTGGTAGCTCTCGCTGAGAACATCCGCCGGCAGCTTGCCCTGCTTGCGGAAGAGGATCAGCGGCTTGTTCAGTTCGTAGGCGATGATCGAGCCGATCAGGAAACCGCGCGCGTCCATCGCGCCGATATGGCTGAACTCGGCCTCCACGTAACGCTGGATGAAACTGTCGGCGACCATGCGCAGCGCACGCGGTGATTGGAACAGCGGGGTGATGTCGCGGAAGACCACGCCCGGCTTGGGGAAGTCCGGTACCGGGCGGATCAGGGTCTTGATGCTGAATTCGTCGAAAATCATCGCGGGTTCCTGAAATGCGCTGAGCCCGCGGCTGGCGATCGGGCTCAGATCTCGAGGTTGCCGCCGGCCAGGGCACACAGCTCGATGGGGTCGAGAATGTGCACTTCCTTGCCTTCGGCTTCGAGCAGCTTGTTCTGTTGGAAGCGGGTAAATACGCGAGACACCGTCTCCACCGCAAGGCCCAAATAGTTACCAATTTCGTTGCGCGACATGGCCAGGCGGAACTGGTTGGCGGAGAAGCCGCGGGCGCGGAAGCGCGCGGACAGGTTAACCAGGAAGGTGGCGATGCGCTCGTCGGCGGTCTTCTTCGACAGCAACAGCATCATCTGCTGATCATCGCGGATCTCGCGGCTCATGATGCGCATCAGCTGGCGGCGCAGCTGCGGCAGCTGCAGGGCCAGGTCGTCGAGGCGCTCGAAGGGAATCTCGCAGACCGAGGTGGTTTCCAGGGCCTGGGCCGAGACCGGGTAGCGCTCGCCGTCGACCCCGGACAGGCCGACCAGCTCGCTGGGCAGGTGGAAGCCGGTGATCTGCTCCTCGCCGCCATCGCTCAGGCTGAAGGTCTTCAGCGCACCGGAACGCACGGCGAACACGGAACCGAAGGCATCGCCCTGGCGGAACAGGAACTCGCCCTTCTTCAGCGGGCGGCCGCGCTTGACGATTTCGTCCAGCGCGTCCATGTCCTCCATGTTCAGCGAAATGGGCAGGCATAGGGCAGACAGGCTGCAGTCCTTGCAATGGGCTTGATGCTGCGCACGCATTTTGATGCTCTCGGACATCGTTGGGCTTCCCGGTTAAACACGCAATGCTCGTAAGGTTAACCCAGGGGGCGGGTAGGGGCCAGTCGTATAAAAGCCTGACCGAATCCTCAAGTCGGACCGGCGCCGGCCGATCAAGAGGAGAGCCATGGTCCAAAGCAGGGAGCTAAGCGATGCGTATCGACTCAGGCGGGCCACTGGGCAATCTCGTCCAGGCCATGCAGCGACAAAACACCGCAGCCGAGCGCAGCCCGGAGGAAGTCCGCGAGGGATTGCGGGTGAGCCTTTCCGAACTGGGCAAGAGCATGGCGGAGAAGGCCGAGCGCAACCGTGACATCGACGACAGCGACCTGCCCAAGGCGATCAAGGATCTGCTCAAGATGATCCGCGAACTCAGGGCCCAGATCGCCGAGAAGCAGGCGCAGATCGACGCGGTGATGCGCGACCAGAGTCTCGACCCTGAAGCCAGGCGCCTGCAGCTGGAGTCGCTGCAGACCGAGCTGGCCTCGCTCAACGGCGCTCTGGCCTCGGCCAATGCCAATCTGGTCAAGCTGATGCGCGAGAACGGCCTCAGCCCGGAGCAGATGCAAACGGCGGCCTCGCTGGCGATGTCCTGAAGACGCCCGTAGGCATCGGCTGCTGGTTCAGATCACCCGTGAAAAGCGCTGGCGCACCTGGTCGTTGAGATAACGGTCGAACAGCATGCACAGCGAACGCACCAGCAGCCGTCCGGCCGGGCGCACCTCGATACCCTGCGCATTCAGTTCGATCAGGCCGTCGCGATGCAGCTGCTCCAGCTGCGGCCAGAGACTGGCGAAGTACTCGTTAAAGTTCACGCCGTGGGCCTGCTCGATATCGCTGAAGCGCAGTTCGAAATGGCAGATCAGTTGCTGGATCACCGAGCGGCGCAGGCGATCGTCGGCGTTGCAGTGCAGGCCGCGGCGCGTTGCCAGCTGGCCGTTGCCCAGGGTCTGCTGATAGCTGGTGATATCGCTGTCGTTCTGGCTGTACAGGTCGCCGATCTGGCTGATGGCCGACACCCCCAGGCCGATCAGGTCGCAGTGGCCATGGGTGGTGTAACCCTGGAAATTGCGCTGCAGGGTACCTTCCTCCTGAGCCACGGCCAGCTCGTCGTCGGGCAGGGCGAAGTGGTCCATGCCGATGTAGCGGTAGCCGGCGCGGGTCAGCTGTTCGATGCTGGCTTGCAGCATGACCAGCTTGTCGCCCGGGCTGGGCAGGTCATCGTTGTTGATGCGCCGCTGCGGCATGAAGCGCTCCGGCAGGTGCGCGTAGTTGAACAGCGACAGGCGGTCCGGCTGCAGGGCGATCACTTCGGCCACGGTCCGCGCGAAGCGTTCCGGCGTCTGCTTGGGCAGGCCGTAGATCAGGTCGATGTTCACCGAGCGGAACTGCAGGGTGCGCGCCGCCTCGACGATGGCGCGGGTTTCTTCCAAGGTCTGCAGGCGATTGACCGCGCGTTGCACCTCGGGGTCGAGGTCCTGTACGCCGAGGCTGACGCGGTTGAAACCCAGCTCGCGCAGCAGGCCCATGGTCGACCAGTCTGCCTCGCGCGGGTCGATCTCGATGCTGTAGTCGCCGGAATCGTCGTCGAGCAGATTGAAATGCTGACGCAGGTGCAGCATCAGCCGACGCAATTCGTCGTGGCTGAGGAAGGTCGGGGTGCCGCCGCCGAAGTGCAGCTGTTCGATCGGCTGGTCCTTGTCGACGTAGCGGCTGACGATCTCGATTTCCCGCTCGAGCTTTTCCAGATAGGGCAGGGCGCGACCGCGGTCCTTGGTGATCACCTTGTTGCAGGCGCAGTAGTAGCAGATGTGCGCGCAGAACGGCACGTGCACGTACAGCGACAGCGGGCGCCGGGCCTTGCGGCTGTCACGCAGGGCGTGCAGCAGGTCGAACGGGCCGATGTCGTCGTGAAACTGCACGGCGGTCGGGTAGGAGGTGTAGCGCGGGCCGGCGAGATCGTAACGGCGGATCAGGTCGGCATCCCACTGGATGGCATCGAGCATGGGAAAGAATCCTGGACAGGCTTTGCGGCCAGTCTAGGGATGCAGGGGACAAGGGGCCTTGACCTGAATCAAGGGCGCGTGGGGCGCCGATGTCTTGTCGCTGTGTAGCCCGGATGCAATCCGGGATGTTGGGCGCCTTGCTCCCGGATTACATCCGGGCTACGTGTCAGTGCCCCATCAGCCAGTGCTGATGCGGGCCGGGCAGGGTCCAGATGCCGAACAGGATGACCAGCAGGCCGCCTGCCATGCGCACGCCGCGTTTGCGCAGCAGGGCGGTGAGGCGCTCGGCAGCCAGCCCGGTGGCCAGCAGCACCGGCCAGGTGCCCAGGCCGAAGGCCAGCATCAGCAGGGCGCTATCCACCGCGTTGCCCTGGCTGGAGGCCCACAGTAGGGTGCTGTAGACCAGCCCGCACGGCAGCCAGCCCCATAGCCCGCCCAGCACCAGGGCGCGTGGCAGGCTGGTGACCGGCATAAAGCGTCGGGTCAGCGGTTGAATGTGGCGCCACAGGCCGCGGCCGAGCGCCTCGATACGGGTCAGGCCACTCCACCAGCCGGCCAGGTACAGACCCATGGCGATCAGCAGCAGCGCTGCCAGGGTGCGCATGATCACCTCGGCCTTGCTGCCGGCAACGGCCCAACCGGCCAATCCCAGAAGCAGGCCAGCCAGGCTGTAACTGAGAATGCGCCCGAGGTTGTAGGCCAGCAGCAGCTGCAGGCGCCTGCCGCGTTGTTCGGGAGGAATGGCCAGGGTCAGCGCGCCCATCAGGCCGCCGCACATGCCCAGGCAGTGGCCGCCGCCGAGCAGGCCGAGAATCAGTGCCGACACCAGCAAGGGCGTCAGTTCAAGCATCGGGTTTGTCCTGCTTGCTCGGCTCTTCGGCCTGTTCGACCCCCGCCTTGTGCAGCGGGTCTTCGTCGTCGAACAGAATGCTGTGCGCCGGGCCGTCGAGGTCATCGTACTGGCCGCTGTCCACCGCCCAGAAGAACAGCCAGATGGCGAAGCCGACCAGGGCGATGGCGACGGGAATCAGGATGTAGAGGGCGGACATGCTGTCTCCATGGTGGGCATCTGGGTAGGCGCGAGCGCTGCTCGCGAACCGCTTGGTTGCGAGCAGCGCTCGCACCTAGGTGTTCGGGGTGCGGCTCAGGCGCAGCGCGTTGAGTACCACCAGCAGCGAGCTGAGCGACATGCCCACGGCGGCCCAGATCGGCGTGATCCAGCCCAGCGCGGCGAAGGGCAGCACCAGGCCATTGTACAGAGTCGCCCAGGACAGGTTCTCGATGATGATGCGCCGCGTGCGCCGGGCAAGCTTCAGCCCTTCCACCAGGCTGCTCAGGCGGTTGGACAGCAGCACCGCATCGGCGCTGGTCTTGGCCAGATCGGACGCCGAGCCCATGGCCACGCTGATATCGGCGGCGGCCAGTACCGGCACGTCGTTGACCCCGTCGCCCAGCATCAGCACGCGGCGACCCTCGCCGTGCAACTGCTTGAGCACCGCCAGCTTGGCATCCGGGGTCAGGCCGCCGCGGGCGTCCTCGATACCGAGCTGGCGCGCCACTTCGCCGACCATCGGCGAGCTGTCGCCGGACAGCAGGCGGATGTGCCAGCCCCGGGCCCGCGCCGCGGCGATCAGCTGCGCGGCGTCGTCGCGCAGGCGGTCATCGAGAACGAACCAGGCCAGCGGCCCTTGTTCGTCGCCCAGCAGCAGCCATTGGCCGTGCTCGCCGGCAATCGACGGCACGGCTTGGCCGCTCAGGGCGCAGACGAAAGTCGCCTCGCCGATACGCAGCAGGCGGCCTTCGACACGGCCCTGCAGGCCCTGGCCGGGATGGCTGTCGACGGATTCCGCGGCATGCGGCGCCTGGCTGAACGCGCGCGCGATGGGATGCTCGGAGCGATTCTCCAGCGCTGCGGCGAGCGCCAGGCAGGCGCCTTCATCGAGTTCGCGCAACGGGTGGATGGCCTTGAGCGTCAGGCGCCCCTCGGTGAGGGTGCCGGTCTTGTCCAGCACCAGGGTGTCGATCTGGTTGAGGCCTTCGAGCACATGGCCGCGCGTCAGCAGCATGCCCAGCTTGTGCAGGCTGCCGGTGGCGGTGGTCAGTGCCGTGGGCGTGGCCAGGGCAAGGGCGCAGGGGCAGGTAGCCACCAGCAGCGCCAGCACCACCCAGAAGGCGCGGCCGGAATCGATCTGCCACCAGGCCAGGCCGACCAGGGCGGCGGCTATCAGGATAAACAGCAGGAACCATTGCGCGACCCGGTCGGCGATCTCGGCCAGACGCGGCTTTTCGCTCTGCGCACGCTCCAGCAGGCGGACGATGGCGGACAGACGGGTGGCGTCGCCCAGCGCCTGCACCTGTACGGTCAGCGGGCCTTCGACATTCAGCGTGCCGGCGGTGACGCCGTCGCCGATGCCGCGCGGCTGCGGCAGGTATTCGCCGGTCAGCAGCGATTCGTCGACGCTGGACTGGCCGGCCAGCACCTGACCGTCGGCCGGGATCAGCGAGCCGGGCTGCACCAGCACCTGCTCGCCGATGCGCAGTTCGCTGAGCAGGATGCGCTGGCTCTGGCCGTCGGCGTCCAGGCGCAGGCATGACGCCGGCAGCAGTTGGACCAGTTGCGCCGTGGCCGTCGCCGTGCGTTCGCGGGCGCGGCGCTCCAGATAGCGGCCGGCGAGCAGGAACAGGGCGAACATGCCCACGGCATCGAAATACAGCTCGCCCTGACCGGTGATGGTCGACCAGATGCCGGCCACGTAGGCGCCGCCGATGGCCAGCGAAACGGACACGTCCATGGTCAGGTGGCGGGTGCGCAGGTCACGTAGGGCGCCGCGGAAGAACTGGCCGCAGCAATAGAAAACGATGGGGGTGGTGAGGAACAGGCTGGTCCAGCGCAGGATCTTGTCCAGCTCCGGTGACAGGTCGACGTTGAATTCCGGCCAGGTGGCCATGGTCGCCATCATCACCTGCATCCACAGCAGGCCGGCCACGCCCAGTTCGCGCATGCGCCGGCGGTTCTCCGCGGCCAGACGTTCGGCCGCTTCGTCGGGTTGCCAGGGATGGGCGGCGTAGCCGATGCGGCGCAATTCGGCGAGCAGCTTGCTCAGGGGGATCTGGCTATCCTGCCAGCGCACCTGCAGGCGGTGATTGGACAGGTTCAGATGCGCCTCGGCCACGCCAGGCACGCCGCGCAGGTGTTTCTCGATCAGCCAGCCGCAGGCGGCGCAACTGATGCCTTCGATGAGCAGCTGGGTTTCGCTCAGCTCGCCGTCCTGCTGGACGAAGGGCTGCTGCACCTCGCTGCGGTCGTACAGCGCCAGCTCGTCCGGTAGGGCCTGAGGCAGGGCCTGTGGGTTGGCGGCGTTCTCGCTGCGGTGCTTGTAGTAGTGTTCCAGGCCTCCGGCGACTATGGCCTCGGCCACCGCCTGGCAACCGGGGCAGCACATCTCGCGGGTCGCGCCGAGTACCTTGGCGTGGAAGCTGCTGCCGGCAGGCACCGGCAGGCCACAGTGGTAGCAGGGAGTGGGGGCGGGCATCGGCAGGATCAGTAGGAGGGGTTGTCGCCCAGCTCGATGGTCTGGCCGTCGGCGATGGTCTCTTCCTCGAACAGGCGCCACTGCTGGCTGCCTTCCTCGCCGAGCAGTTCGACGAAGCGCCGGCCGGTGACCATGTCGACCATCTGCCCGCGGTACATGCCGTCGGCGCTCGGCTGCAGGATGATGCGGCGGTCGCGCTCGGGCTGGGTCGGCGAGATCAGGTTGAGTACCAATTGCTGCGGGCGGCTGTTGCCTTCGAGCTGCAGCTCGACGGTACCGGTGGCCTCATCCAGCACCATCTGGCCGTGCAGTTGCAGGCGCTCGGCCAGCTTTTCCCGCTCCAGCGACTGGTTGATGCCCTTGCCGACGTCGTAGTAGTCGTCGGAGATCAGGCCCGGCGGGTTCTTGGTGGCGATGGTGAGCAGGGTCAGGCCCTGCACTACCGAGTAGCCCAGCAGGAACAGGATGAACCAGGGCCAGAACTGCTTGTACCAGGGTTTGACTGGCGATGGTGCTTGTTCGGTCATGCTTTTACCGTTGTCAGCGGACGCTTGGGCCGATGAAACGGCTGTCGGCGTCGTTCTTGATACTCGGGTCGTCCACGGATTGTACGTGGAAGACGATGTTGTTGGCGCTGGAGGGCAGCTTCTCCGGGGAGATCGACAGCTCGACCGGGAAGGAGTAGACCTCGCCAGCCAGGGCGCGAACCTCGCGCTTGCCTTCATAGACCAAGCCGTCCAGGCCGTCGGCGGTGATCACGTAGGTCATGTCGCGCTGCGCCTTGTTCATGATCTTCAGGGTGTAGACGTTCTCGATATGGCCGCGCTCGTTCTCGCGGAACAGCACGCGGTCCTTGAGCACGTCCAGCTCCACCAGCGGACGATGGGCAACGGCCCAGGCGAACAGGCCGATCATGGCCACCAGCGCGACGGCGTAGCCTATCAGGCGCGGCCGCATCAGGTGGGTCTTCTGCCCGGAAAGATTGTGTTCGGTTGTGTAGCTGATCAGCCCCTTGGGGTAGTTCATCTTGTCCATGATGCTGTCGCAGGCATCGATGCAGGCGGCGCAGCCGATGCACTCGATCTGCAGGCCGTCGCGGATGTCGATGCCGGTGGGGCAGACGTGCACGCACATCTTGCAGTCGATGCAGTCGCCCAGGCCCTGCGCCTTGTAGTCGGCGTCCTTCTTGCGCGGGCCGCGCTTTTCGCCGCGGCGCGGGTCGTAGGAGACGATCAGGGTGTCCTGGTCGAACATCACGCTCTGGAAGCGCGCATAGGGGCACATGTAGATGCACACCTGTTCGCGCAGGTAGCCGGCGTTGCCGTAGGTGGCCAGGGTGAAGAAGCCGATCCAGAAGTAGGCCCAGCCACTGGCTTCACCGGTGAAGATCTCGATGACCAGCTCGCGTATGGGTGTGAAGTAGCCGACGAAGGTGATCGCCGTGAGCAGCGAGACGCCCACCCAGATACCGTGCTTGGCCGCTTTGCGGCCCAGTTTCGCGCCGCTCATGGGCTGCTTGTCCAGCTTCATGCGCTGGTTGCGGTCGCCCTCGGTGACTTTCTCGGCCCACATGAACACCCAGGTGAACACGCTTTGCGGGCAGGTGTAGCCGCACCAGACGCGGCCGGCGAACACGGTGATGAAGAACAGGCCGAAGGCGCAGATGATCAGCAGCCAGGACAGCAGCATGAAATCCTGCGGCCAGTAGGTAGCACCGAAGATGTGGAATTTGCGTTCCGGCAGGTTCCACCAGACGGCCTGGCGGCCATCCCAGTTCAGCCAGACGGTACCGAAGAACAGCAGGAAGAGGAGGGCGCCCCCCGCGAGTCGAAGGTTGCGAAACAGGCCGGTGAATGCACGGGTGTAGATCTTCTCGCGACTGGCGTAGAGGTCGACGCTGGCATTCTTGGCAGAAGGAGGGGTGATGTCCTGGACGGGAATCTGTTCGCTCATCAATGCATACCAAAGCGGTTGGTTAGCAGCCCAGGCCGATACGTGCCGGTCAGGGTCGGTTCACGGTAGATATATGGTACGCCTGAAAGACAACGCCCGGGTGCGACCAGCAGTCGCGTCCCGGGCGTTCATTGACCCTTGTCAAAAGAGTCGCGCTATTACTGCTCTTGTGCCTTGTGCGACAGGCTGTACACGTAGGCGGCCAGCAGGTGCACCTTGTCGTTGCCGAGGAATTCTTCCTGGGCCGGCATGTTGCCGTGACGACCGTAGCGGATGCTCTGCTGCAGTTGCGCGTAGCTGCTGCCGTAGATGAACGCTGCCGGGTTGGTCAGGTTCGGTGCGCCCATGGCCGGGGTGCCCTTGCCGTCGGCGCCGTGGCAGGCGAAGCAGGTACCGGCGAAGACCTTCTGGCCCGCTTCGATATCGGCTTCCACGCCTTCCGGCAGTTCGCGACCGCCCAGTTCCTTCAGCACATAGGCAGCGACGTTGCGCACGCCGTCTTCGCCGATGGCCGGGCCTTGAGCCGGCATGGCGCCCTGGCGACCCTTGAGGATGGTGGTCTTGATGGTTTCCGGTTCGCCGCCCCAGCGCCATTCGCTGTCGGTCAGGTTGGGGAAGCCGTAGCTGCCCTTGGCGTCGGAGCCGTGGCACACCGAGCAGTTGGAGGCGAACAGGCGACCGCCCATTTTCAGGGCTTGCGGGTCCTGCGCGACTTCTTCGATCGACATCGCGGCGTACTTGGCGAACAGCGGGCCGTATTGCTCGTCGGCGCGCAGCATCTCCTTCTCCCACTGGTGCACGCCGGTCCAGCCGGCATGACGCACTTCGCCACCGGCAACCTGCACGCCAGCCGCGAAGGGGGTCTTGTTCTCGCTGTCGAGGTAGTCGTAACCCGGCAGCAGACCCTTGAAGTTGCCCAGGCCCGGATACAGGGCCAGGTAACCCAGAGCGAACACGATGGTGGCGACGAACAGCATGAACCACCACTTCGGCAGCGGGTTGTCATACTCCTCGATGCCGTCGAAGCTGTGGCCGACGGTTTCCTCGGTGGTTTCCTGGCGCTGGCCCTTGCGGGTGCCGAAGATCAGCCAGGTCAGGGCGAAGATGGTGCCCAGAGACAGAATGGTTACGTACCAACTCCAGAACGTGGTCATTGGTTATTGCTCCTGGAAGAGTCTTGGTCACGCTTGGACTCGGGCTTGGCTTCGGGGTCGTCGGCGAAGGGCAGGTTGGCCGCCTCGTCGAAGCTGGATTTGCGCTTGCTGCTGTAAGCCCAGAGCACCACGCCGATGAAGGCGATGAACACCACCGCCGTGCCGATACCGCGAATAGTCCCGATGTCCATAGCGTCTTACCGTTTGTTCTTGATGGAAGTGCCGAGAACCTGCAGGTACGCGACCAGCGCGTCCATCTCGGTCTTGCCCTTCACGGCGTCGCGAGCACCGGCGATGTCTTCATCGGTGTAGGGGATGCCGAAGCCGCGCATGACTTCCATCTTCTTCGCGGTGTCGCGACCGTCGAGGGTGTTCTCCACCAGCCAGGGGTAGGCGGGCATCTTCGACTCCGGCACGACGTTGCGCGGGTTGTACAGGTGGGCGCGATGCCACTCGTCCGAGTAGCGGCCGCCGACGCGGGCCAGGTCCGGACCGGTGCGCTTGGAGCCCCACAGGAAGGGGTGATCCCAGACGCTTTCGCCGGCGACGGAGTAGTGGCCGTAACGCTCGGTCTCGGCGCGGAACGGACGGATCATCTGCGAGTGGCAGCCGACGCAGCCTTCCTTGATATAGATGTCGCGGCCTTCCAGTTGCAGCGCGGTGTAGGGCTTGAGGCCTTCCACCGGCTCGTTGGTGACGTCCTGGAAGAACAGCGGAACGATCTGGGTCAGGCCGCCGATGCTGACGGCGATCACCATCAGCAGCGCCATCAGGCCGATATTCTTCTCGATGATTTCGTGTTTCATCAGTGAGCTACTCCGGCGGGAATCTGCGCGGCCGCTTCGTATTCAGCCGGCTTGGCGGCACGCACGGTGCGGTAGGTGTTGTAAGCCATCAGCAGCATGCCGGTGACGAAGAAGGCGCCGCCGATCATGCGCACCACGAAGCCGGGGTGGCTGGCTTCCAGCGCTTCGACGAAGGAGTAGGTCAGGGTGCCGTCTTCGTTCACCGCGCGCCACATCAGGCCCTGGGTGATGCCGTTGACCCACATCGAGGCGATGTACAGCACGGTGCCGATGGTGGCGAGCCAGAAGTGCGCGTTGATCAGGCCGATGCTGTGCATCTGCTCGCGGCCGAACACCTTGGGAATCAGGTGATACAGCGAGCCGATGGAGATCATCGCTACCCAGCCGAGGGCGCCGGCGTGTACGTGGCCGATGGTCCAGTCGGTGTAATGGGACAGGGCGTTGACGGTCTTGATGGCCATCATCGGGCCTTCGAAGGTCGACATGCCGTAGAAGGCCAGGGACACCACCAGGAAGCGCAGGATCGGGTCGGTGCGCAGCTTATGCCAGGCGCCGGACAGGCTCATCATGCCGTTGATCATGCCGCCCCAGCTCGGTGCCAGCAGCACCACGGACATGGCCATGCCCAGGCTCTGCGCCCAGTCAGGCAGCGCGGTGTAGTGCAGGTGGTGCGGACCGGCCCAGATGTACAGGGTGATCAGCGCCCAGAAGTGCACGATGGACAGGCGGTAGGAGTAGATCGGACGCTCGGCCTGCTTGGGTACGAAGTAGTACATCATCCCCAGGAAGCCGGTGGTCAGGAAGAAGCCCACGGCGTTGTGGCCGTACCACCACTGGATCATGGCGTCGGTGGCACCAGCGTACATGGAGTACGACTTGAACATGTTCACCGGCATGGCTGCGCTGTTGACGATGTGCAGCATCGCGGTGACCAGGATGAACGCCCCGAAGAACCAGTTGCCCACATAGATGTGCTTGGTCTTGCGCTTGACGATGGTGCCGAAGAACACCACCAGGTAGGTGATCCAGACGATGCCCAGCAGGATGTCCACCGGCCACTCGAGCTCGGCGTATTCCTTGGAGCTGGTGTAGCCCATGGGCAGGGTGATCACGGCGAGCACGATGACCGCTTGCCAGCCCCAGAAGGTGAAGGCAGCCAGACCGTCGGAGATCAGGCGCGTCTGACAGGTGCGCTGGACCACGTAGTACGAGGTCGCGAACAGGGCGCATCCGCCGAAGGCGAAGATCACCGCGTTGGTGTGCAGCGGGCGCAGACGGCCGAAGCTGGTCCACGGCAGGTTTAGGTTGAGTTCCGGCCACACGAGTTGTGCGGCGATGAACACGCCTAGACCCATCCCAATGACCCCCCAGATCACCGTCATAATGGCGAACTGGCGGACCACCTTATAGTTATAAGCAGTCTGACTGATTGCTGTGCTCATGCTAGGGGTTCCACGGTTAATGGAGTTTTATGGGGCAAAAATCGGCGGCAAGTATGGAGAAAGCAGGTAGCCATTGCAACGCGACATGCCGACGCCAACGGGGTTTCAGAGCCCTTGCCGGGTCATGCAGGATGACTTGAGCAACAGCCCTGGCAGCTTTTTGCGCAACCAGTTTGCGCAGCGCTAAGAAAGGATCGCCTTGGAGTTGTGACAGATGGCGACTGAAAGGCAGCTTAGCCCAGATCGGAGAATTTGCCGGGCGGCTGGTCGGCAGGTGCGACACTGAGTCGCACATATATATAGAGGGGCCGGCGACCGACGGTCGGTCGCCGGTGCAGCGGGGTATTACTTGGCGTCGCCCTGGCTCAGCTTGAGCACGTAGGCGGCCAGCAGGTGGGCCTTGTCGTTGCCGAGGAAATCACCCTGGGCGGGCATGTTGCCGCTGCGACCATAGCGAATGGTCTGTTGCAGTTGGGCGAAGCTGCTGCCGTAGATGAAGGCGCTCGGTTGAGTGAGGTCCGGCGCACCCATGGCGGCCATGCCGGTGCCGGCCGGGGTGTGGCAGGCGGCGCAGGTGCTGGCGAAGATCTGCTTGCCGGCCGCGACATCCGCCTGGGTGCCTTCCGGCAGCTCGCGGCCGCCCAGTTCCTGCAGCACGTAGGCAGCGACGTTACGCACGCCATCTTCGCCGATCACCGGGCCTTGCGCCGGCATCATGCCCATGCGGCCGTTGAGGATGGTGGTCTTGATGGCCTCCGGCTCGCCGCCCCAGCGCCAGCTGCTGTCGGTCAGGTTGGGGAAGCCGTAGCTACCCTTGGCGTCGGAGCCATGGCACACCGAGCAGTTGGAGGCGAACAGGCGACCGCCCATCTTCAGCGCCTGCTCGTCTTTCGCCACTTCTTCGATGGGCATGGCCGCATATTTGGCGAAAATCGGCCCGTACAACTCATCGGCACGATTCATTTCGCGCTGCCACTGGTTGACCTGGGTCCAGCCGTCCTCGTAGCCCGGCAGCAGGCCCTTGAAGTTGCCCAGGCCCGGGTACAGCAGCAGATAGGCCACGGAAAACACCAGGGTGCCGAGGAACAGCATGAACCACCACTTCGGCAGCGGGTTGTCGTACTCCTCGATGCCATCGAAGGAGTGCCCCATGGTCTGCTCGGTCGGGTTCTTGTGCACTTCGCTCTTGCGGGTGGCGAAGATCAGCCAGAACAGCGCGACCAGCGAACCCAGGGTCAGCAGGGTGATGTACCAGCTCCAGAAGGTGGTCATGCTTGGATCCTCGAAACGGCGGGCTTGGGCTCATCGGCGAAGGGCAGGTTGGCCGCTTCGGCGAAGGCGTCGCGGCGCTTGCCGCTGTAGGCCCAGAGGGTGACGGCGGTGAAGGCGAGCAGAACCAGCGCGGTGCCTAGGCCGCGCAGGGTGCCGATATCGATAAGCTCGAACATGGCGCTCACCTTTTGTTCTTCACGGCGGTGCCGAGCACCTGCAGGTAGGCGACCAGGGCGTCCATCTCGGTCTTGCCCTTGACCGCGTCACCGGCGGCGGCGATGTCGGCGTCGCTGTAGGGCACGCCCAATGTGCGCAGTGCGCTCATCTTCTTGGCGGTGTCCTTGCCGTCGAGGTTGTGCTCCACCAGCCAGGGGTAGGCGGGCATGATCGACTCCGGCACGACGTTGCGCGGGTTGTACAGGTGGGCGCGATGCCACTCGTCCGAGTAGCGGCCGCCGACGCGGGCCAGGTCCGGACCGGTGCGCTTGGAGCCCCACAGGAAGGGGTGATCCCAGACGCTCTCGCCAGCGACGGAGTAGTGGCCGTAGCGCTCGGTCTCGGCGCGGAACGGACGGATCATCTGCGAGTGGCAGCCGACGCAGCCCTCGCGGATGTAGATGTCGCGACCTTCCAGTTGCAGCGCGGTGTAGGGTTTGAGGCCATCGACCGGCTCGTTGGTGACGTCCTGAAAGAACAGCGGAACGATCTGGGTCAGGCCGCCGATGCTGACCGCCAGGATCATCACCAGGGCCATCAGGCCGATGTTCCTCTCGAGAATCTCGTGTTTCATCAGTGGGCTCCTTCTACCGAGAACTGCGCAGCGGCTTCCATCTCGGTGGATTTGGCGCTACGTACGGTCAGCCAGACGTTCCAGGCCATCAGCAGCATGCCGGCGAAGAAGATCGCGCCGCCGATCACCCGCACCACGAAGCCGGGGTGGCTGGCTTCCAGCGCTTCGACGAAGGAGTAGGTCAGGGTGCCGTCCTCGTTCACCGCGCGCCACATCAGGCCCTGGGTGATGCCGTTGACCCACATCGAGGCGATGTACAGCACGGTGCCGATGGTGGCCAGCCAGAAGTGGCTGTTGATCAGGCCGATGCTGTGCATCTGCTCGCGGCCGAACACCTTGGGAATCAGGTGATACAGCGAGCCGATCGACACCATGGCAACCCAGCCGAGGGCGCCGGCGTGCACGTGGCCGATGGTCCAGTCGGTGTAGTGGGACAGGGCGTTGACAGTCTTGATGGCCATCATCGGACCTTCGAAGGTCGACATGCCGTAGAAGGCCAGGGACACCACCAGGAAGCGCAGGATGGGGTCGGTGCGCAGTTTGTGCCAGGCACCGGAGATGGTCATCATGCCGTTGATCATGCCGCCCCAGCTCGGCGCCAGCAGGACCAGCGACATCACCATGCCCAGGCTCTGCGCCCAGTCAGGCAGCGCGGTGTAGTGCAGGTGGTGCGGGCCGGCCCAGATGTACACCGCGATCAGCGCCCAGAAGTGGACGATGGACAGGCGGTAGGAATACACCGGACGCCCAGCCTGCTTGGGCACGAAGTAGTACATCATTCCCAGGAAGCCGGCGGTCAGGAAGAAGCCCACGGCGTTGTGGCCGTACCACCACTGGATCATCGCATCGGTCGCCCCCGCATACAGCGAGTAGGACTTGGTCAGGGTGATCGGGATTTCCAGGTTGTTGACCACGTGCAGGATGGCCACGGTGAGGATGAACCCGCCGAAGAACCAGTTGCCGACGTAGATGTGGCTGACCTTGCGCTGCATCACCGTGCCGAAGAAGACGATGGCGTAGGAGACCCAGACGATGGTGATCAGGATGTCGATCGGCCATTCCAGCTCGGCGTATTCCTTGGAACTGGTCCAGCCCAGGGGCAGGCTGATGGCCGCGAGCACGATCACCAGTTGCCAACCCCAGAAGGTGAAGGCAGCCAGCTTGGGCGCGAAGAGCGTCGTCTGACTGGTGCGCTGTACCGCGTAGTAGCTGGTGGCGAACAGGGCGCAGCCGCCGAAGGCGAAGATCACCGCATTGGTGTGCAGCGGGCGGAGCCGGCCGAAGCTGGTCCAGGGCAGGTTGAAGTTGAGGTCGGGCCAGGCCAGCTGGGCGGCGATGAAAACGCCGAGTCCCATGCCGACGATGCCCCAAACCACGGTCATAATGGCGAACTGGCGAA
The DNA here is from genome assembly GCF_029834875.1 of Pseudomonas sp. GD04158. NCBI lineage: Bacteria > Pseudomonadati > Pseudomonadota > Gammaproteobacteria > Pseudomonadales > Pseudomonadaceae > Pseudomonas > Pseudomonas sp. GD04158. The sequence continues at coordinate 60,081 of NZ_JAODYT010000008.1, forward strand.
CCACCCTGTAGTTGTAGGCGGAACGGGTTGTTGTGTTCATGTCTGGGTTTCCATCCACGGTTATGGCAGAGCGGCCGATAACCGTGGTGCCCGCAGGCATGAGCAAGCCACGGACACCACGGATATCGACGCGAGGCAAGCATGAGCAAAGGGCCATCTGGGTTTATTGACGCCGGTCAATGGGAGCAGGGGCTGCCCTGGTTGTGGGACGAACCGCCGCAGGTGGCGCGCAGCACGCTGATCCTGGCCCATGGCGCGGGCGCACCGATGGACAGCCCGTTCATGCAGCACATGGCGCAGGGTCTGGCGGCGCGCGGCGTGCGCGTGGTGCGCTTCGAGTTCGCCTACATGGCGCAGCGCCGGGTGGACGGACGCAAACGGCCGCCCAATCCGCAGGCGCAGCTGCTGCAGCAATGGCGCGAGGTGCATGCCCAGGTGCGCCAACGGGTCGCAGGGCCCGTGGCCATCGGCGGCAAGTCCATGGGCGGGCGCATGGCCAGCCTGCTGGCCGACGAGCTGGACGCCGCTGCGCTGATCTGTCTGGGCTATCCCTTCTATGCCGCCGGCAAGTCGGAGAAGCCACGAGTCGCCCATCTCGCCGAGCTGCGCACGCCGACGCTGATCGTTCAGGGAGAGCGCGATGCCTTGGGCAATCGCGAGGCCGTCGCTGGCTATGACCTGTCGCCGGCCATCGCGCTGTACTGGCTGCAGGCGGCCGATCATGATCTCAAGCCGCTCAAGGCCTCCGGCTTCAGCCATGAGCAACACCTCGACAGCGCGGCTCAGGTCATCGCCAGGCAACTGGGAGCAAGTTGACGGGGAATGTGGCCGTTCTGCGGTCCGGATGAGAGTCGGGGCGTTAGCAGGAAGGGTCCTGTGGCCAAGCCCCTTCAGAGTCTTTTTCGTGGCGCGACCGCTGCAAAAGCGGTTGCGCTTGACCGAGCGGTCACGCAATGTGACAGCTAAGTGTCCCGGCCCGTGTCAGCGCGGGCTTTGCAGGCTTTTTGCCTGCATTGGCGGGCCGCTTGCCGCCCTGCGGAGCCAGCGGTGCCACGCAATAGGGCGGAGCGTCATGACGGAAAGATTGCGCCGCACCGAGATGGTGCGTTTTGTTCGGTTTGTTTGCGCAACTGATTGAAATTAAAGGAATAAGAGCGCTGGCTCGGGCCTTGCAGAGGATGCTGCAAGTCCGGGTGACAAGGAGTACGGCATGGCCCGCACCTTTTATGACGAGATGTACGACGCGAGCGGCGCTGTCCGTCCGCACTACCGCGAATTTGCCCGCTGGCTGGCAGAGACGCCGGACGATCTGCTGGCCCAGCGCCGACGAGAAGCCGACCTGCTGTTCCACCGCGCCGGTATCACCTTCACCCTCTACGGGGATGACCAGGGCACCGAGCGCCTGATCCCCTTCGACATCATCCCGCGCGCCATCCCTGCCAGCGAATGGCGCATCGTCGAGCGCGGCTGCATCCAGCGAGTGCAGGCGCTCAACCTGTTTCTCGCCGACCTCTACCATGACCAGCGCATCATCAAGGCCGGCATCATCCCGGCCGAGCAGGTACTGGCCAACGAGGGCTACCAGATGGCCATGCAGGGCCTGGACCTGCACCGCGACATCTACGCGCACATCGCCGGGGTCGACCTGGTGCGTGACGGCGACGGCAGCTACTACGTGCTGGAAGACAACCTGCGCACACCCAGCGGCGTCAGCTACATGCTCGAGGACCGCAAGATGATGATGCGCCTGTTCCCCGAGCTGTTCGCCGCGCAACGCGTGGCCCCGGTGGATCACTACCCGAATCTGCTGCTCGATGCGCTGAAGAGCTCCAGCCCGCTGGACAATCCCACGGTGGTGGTGCTGACGCCGGGGCGCTTCAACAGCGCCTACTTCGAGCACGCCTTCCTCGCCCGCGAGATGGGTGTGGAACTGGTGGAGGGCGCCGACCTGTTCGTGCGCGACGACAAGGTCTACATGCGCACCACCGCCGGCGCGCGGCAGGTGGACGTGATCTACCGCCGCCTCGACGACGCCTTCCTCGATCCGCTGGCCTTCAACCCCGAGTCCATGCTCGGCGTCGCCGGCCTGCTGTCGGCCTACCGCTCGCGCAACGTGGTGCTGGCCAACGCCATCGGCACCGGCGTGGCCGACGACAAGTCGGTCTACCCCTACGTCGGCGACATGATCCGCTTCTACCTGGACGAGGAGCCGATCCTCAAGAACGTGCCGACCTGGCAGTGCCGCAAGCCGGAGGAACTGTCCCACGTGCTGGCCAATTTGTCCGAGCTGGTGGTCAAGGAGGCCCAGGGTTCCGGCGGCTACGGCATGCTGGTCGGCCCGGCGGCGAGCAAGGCCGAGATCGAAGCCTTCCGCGAGCGGCTCAAGGCCAAGCCGGAGGCCTATATCGCCCAGCCGACGCTGAGCCTGTCGACCTGCCCGACCTTCGTCGAGCGCGGCATCGCCCCACGTCACATCGACCTGCGCCCGTTCGTTCTGACCGGCCGCGAAACCCGCCTGGTGCCCGGCGGCCTGACGCGCGTGGCACTGCGCGAAGGCTCGCTGGTGGTCAACTCGTCGCAGGGCGGCGGTACCAAGGACACCTGGGTGGTGGAGGACTGACCCATGCTTTCGAGAACTGCCTCCGATCTTTACTGGATGTCGCGCTACCTGGAGCGCGCCGAGAACCTGGCGCGCATGCTCGACGTCAGCTATTCGCTGTCACTGATGCCGCAGGACGGTCGTGGCGACGGCCTGGATGAACTGGCCATGCCGCTGCTCATCACCGGCACTCTGGACGACTACCTGGAGCGCCACGGCCCGTTGCACGCCGAGCGCATGCTGCACTTCTTCGCCCTCGATGCGAGCAACCCGGGCAGTATCTACTGCTGCCTGCAGGCCGCGCGCAGCAACGCTCATGCGGTGCGCGGGCGGATCACTGCGGACATGTGGGAGAACATCAATGCCTCCTGGCTGGAGATGCGCGGCATCGCCGAGCAGGGGCTGGGACGCTACGGCATCAGCCGTTTCTGCGAGTGGGTCAAGGAGCGTTCGCACCTGTTCCGCGGCGCCACCTTCGGCACCATCATGCGTGGCGAGGCCTATCGCTTCATTCGCCTGGGCACCTTCATCGAGCGCGCCGACAACACCCTGCGCCTGCTCGATGCGCGCTACGAAATGCTTGGCGAGGAAATCGACGAACTGGAAGAGCGCACCGCGCGCAGCTATTACCAGTGGAGTGCGCTACTGCGTGCACTGTCGTCATTCGAGGCCTTCGCCGAGATCTACCGCGGCTCGCCGCGCACGCGCAAGGTGGCCGAGCTGCTGCTGTTGCGCCCGGACGTGCCGCGCTCGCTGCGCGCCTGCCTGGAAGAACTCAACCTGATGCTTGCCGGCCTGCCCGGCGAGAACGGTCGCCCGGCGCAGCGTCTGGCCGCCGAGCTGGATGCCCGCCTGCGTTACACCAGCATCGGCGAGGTGCTCGACGAAGGCCTGCACGCCTGGCTCACCGACTTCATCCTGCTGGTGCGCCAGCTGGGCAACACCATCCATACGTCCTACCTGGAGGTCGCATGAGACTCTCGATCAGTCATGACACCACCTACCGTTACGATGATCAGGTGCGCGCGAGCATCCAGTACCTGCGCCTGACGCCGCACGACAGCGAGCGCCAGCAGGTGCTCAGTTGGCAGCTCGACCTGCCGCGCCCGGTGCATGCCCAGCTCGATCCCTACGGCAACATCCTGCACGTGTTGACCCTGGACGAGCCGCACGAATCCATCGTCATTGGCGCCCGCGGTCAGGTGGACATCGACGAAAGCTGCGAGGCCGAGCACGAGCGCCAGTCGGCATTGCCATTCCTGCGTTTCACCCGCCTGACCCAGGCCGACGACGCCATCCGCGAATTCGCCGCGCAGCAGAGCAAGGCGCGTACGGATCGCAACGGCCTGATCGACCTGATGCATGCGCTCAATGCCCATATCGCCTACCAGCCGGGCATCACCGAGGTGGACACTAGCGCCGCCGAAGCCTTCGCCGGCCGGCGCGGCGTCTGCCAGGATCACACCCATGCCTTTCTCGCCTGCGCGCGCAGCCTCGGCGTGCCGGCGCGCTACGTCTCGGGTTATCTCTACACCGACGACGCCGAGCACCTGGCCAGCCATGCCTGGGCCGAGGCCTGGCTGGACGATGCCTGGTACAGCTTCGACGTGACCAACTGCCTGGCGCGTCCAGAGCGCCACCTCAAGCTGGCGGTCGGCCTGGACTACCTCGATGCCTGCCCGGTGCGCGGCATGCGCCGGGGTGGTGGTTGCGAGCAGATGCACGCGCAGGTGCAGGTTGCGCCGTTGTTGCAGGTGCGCCAGCAGTGAGTCGCTCGGCGGGCGAGCGGGGCTGAACGAAGCCCGGCGGTTGCGAGTCTTTCCCTAATATCGGTGCGCGCCAGTTTGGTCGAGGCGCGCCAGATGAGGAGGACTCGAACGATGATTGCCTACACCATGGTGGGAACGCGGGATCTGCCGCAGGCCCTGCGCTTCTATGACCCGCTTTGCGCCGAAATGGGCCTGCAGGTCTGCTGGAAGGACGAGGCCTCGGTCGGCTACGGCCGGGTCGAGGATCTGGCTTTTCCACGTTTCTACGTCGGCTATCCCTACGACGGCAACCAGGCCAGCGTCGGCAATGGCGTGATGACCGCTTTCCAGTTCGCCGAGCCGGAGCAGGTCGACCGCCTGCACCGTCTCGCGCTGAGCAGCGGCGGACGCGACGAGGGCGCGCCGGGCTATCGTCCGCGCTACGGCGAGGGCTTCTACGCGGCCTACGTCAGGGACCCGGACGGCAACAAGCTGGCCTTCGTCGTCTATCCGCGCGGGTAGGGTGCGCCGCGCGCACCATCCTCTTCAGGCTGCCGAAGATGCGCGTGGCGCGGGCGGCCCTGCTTACCCGCCGGCATCTACTGACGTTCGCTGCGCTGATCCCGAATATCGGCCATGTGCGCCAGATAGGTGATCAGCTCGGTCAGCTCCTGCTCGCTCAGCACCTGCTGGGTGAACCCCGGCATGCGCCCCTGCGGCCAGCGCCGCAGGCTCTGCGGGTTGCGGATGTACTGGCGCAGGAAATCGCCGGTGAAGTACTCGGTCGGGTTGTGCGGGATGTTCAGGTCGGGGCCGAACTCGGAGTCACCCGCACCATTGAGGCGATGGCAGGCCATGCAGTTCTTCTGATACAGGGCGAAGCCGGTACGGACTTCGGCGCTGGCGTCCGCTGCCGGCAGCAGGGCGGGGAAGCGCTGTTCGACCGCGGCGAGCTGGCGAATCCGGGCGACCTGGAAGGGCCACTGCTCCGGGCCGATCTGGCTGGCGGCCGGATCGGTCCAGACCAGATAGAAGGGACCGGCGCTGGGCTTGCCCTTGGCCAGCGGTGGCCACGGATGCTGCGGGTCTTCGATGGCCAGCCAGGCCTTGGCACCCTCGCGCGCCAGCAGGGTGGCGGCCGGCAGTTCGGCGGCAAACCCGTCCAGGGCCACGGCCTGCAAGTGGTCGCCCGCGCTGACGCCGTCCAGCAGGGCGCTTATGGGCACCGCGCGGTAACGCATGGGCCGCTTGTAGCTCACGTCTTCGTCTATCTCGATATCGCGTGCCTGCGGATGGTCGAGCAATTCGCTGCTGCTCCAGCTGCGTTGCCCGCCGCTCAGTTGCACCTCGAGCTGCGCGGCCTGCGCCGTCCCGCTCATGACCAGCAGCGCAAGAAACAGTGCTTTCACTGGTCGGCCTCCAGCAGAGGCAGCAGATCGTCATAGGCGCCGGCATTGATTACCTCGCGGTAACCCAACTCTTCCAGGCTTTGCTTGGCCAGGCCCGAGCGGCGGCCGCTGCGGCAATAGAGCACCAGGGGCCGGTCCTTGTCCGGTGCGATGCTGGCGATCTGCGCAGCGATCTCGTCATGACCGATGCGAATCGCGCCCGGCAGGGCACCGGCGGAAAATTCCTCCGCGCTGCGCACGTCGATCAGCAGGCTGTCGGCTCGTTGCAGGCTGGCGAGGGCGGCGGCATGGTCCGCTTCTTCGGCTTGAGCACCGAGCAGGGTGAGCAGACCGCTCAATAAGATGGCAAGACGCATGTCAGGCTCCGGGGTGGACTGGTGCCCTATCTTTGCCCGAGCTCCGCGTGCCGTCCAGACGGAGACATGAGTCAAGCGCCCGCCCTGCGCGTAACGCACCACGGCGTCGCACAGCAGCGGGGAGGGTGGACGTTCAGCTGACCAGACGGGTCAGATTGGGAAGGATCAGGATGAGTGCCGTGGCGAAAAGGATTACACCAGCCTGGCGATATTTCGGCTGTTTGAACATGGCCGCATGCCTTTTGTTGTTATGGGAGTGGCGTCGGGCGCCTGCATCACTGTCCGACAGGTCGCTGCGTCACACCTGGGCGTTACTCTGATTCACCGCCCCGGCATGACCCGGCGACGGCTCCCTGTACCCGTTTTTTCCGCACGGGTGTCGAGGTAACTCTAGGGCTGGCGTCACAGCTTGCTTAGATGGTTTGGTTGCTAACGAAGTACTGTTAGGAAGCTGGGGCTATGTAGGAGGTCCTCCACAACAATGCAGGCCTTGAGGCAGACAGCTTGCTTGCCCTTGCAGGTGTCCGCTCGAGCAAACGACCGTTCGTCTGAGCTCAGCGGTCAATGGTGCTGAGCGCTTAGGTCATTGAGCGCTGATGCCCCGGCGCTATGGTAGTCAGGCTCAATAAGAACAGGCGCGGCCGGTTCGTAATGTTCCGCCAGCGCCGTATCAGTCTCCGAGGACGCCATGACCGAAGCATATATTTTCGATGCGGTACGCACACCGCGCGGCAAGGGCAAGAAGGACGGCGCGCTGTACAGCGTCAAGCCGGTGCTACTGGTCGCCGGCCTGTTGAACGCCTTGCAGGCCCGCAACGACCTGGATACCAGCCAGGTGGACGACATCGTGTTGGGCTGCGTGACGCCCGTGGGCGATCAGGGCGCCGATATCGCCAAGACCGCCGCCATGGTTGCGGACTGGGATGTCAGCGTCGCCGGTGTGCAGCTCAACCGCTTCTGCGCCTCGGGCCTGGAGGCGGTGAACATGGGCGCCATGAAGGTGCGCTCCGGCTTCGAGGATCTGGTGGTGGTCGGTGGCGTGGAGTCCATGTCGCGCGTGCCCATGGGCTCTGACGGGGGCGCCTGGGTGATGGACCCGGAAACCAACATCCACACCAATTTCGTCCCGCAGGGCATCGGTGCCGACCTGATCGCCACCCTGGAGGGTTTCAGTCGCGCCGATGTCGATGCCTTCGCCCTGCGCTCGCAGCAGAAGGCCGCGCGCGCCAGCGCCGATGGTTCGTTCGCCAGGTCGCTGGTACCGGTGACCGATCAGAACGGCATCGTGCTGCTGGATCATGACGAGTTCATTCGCGGCGACTCCACCCTCGAAGGTTTGGGCAAGCTCAAGCCCAGCTTCGAGATGATGGGCCAGATGGGCTTCGACGCCACCGCGCTGCGCGTCTACAGCCATGTCGAGCGCATTGACCATGTGCATACGCCGGGCAACAGCTCCGGCATCGTCGACGGCGCGGCGCTGATGCTGATCGGCTCCGAAGCCAAGGGCAAGGAGCTGGGCCTGAAACCGCGCGCGCGCATCGTCGCCACGGCGGTGACCAGCACCGACCCGACCATCATGCTCACCGGCCCGGCGCCGGCCACGCGCAAGGCACTGGCCAAGGCGGGGCTGTCCATCGACGACATCGACCTGTTCGAGGTCAACGAGGCCTTCGCCTCGGTGGTGATGAAGTTCATGAAGGACATGGGCGTGAGCGAGGACAAGGTCAACGTCAATGGCGGTTCCATCGCCATGGGCCACCCGCTGGGCGCCACCGGCTGCGCCATCCTCGGCACGCTGCTCGATGAACTGGAGAAGCGTCAGTTGCGCTATGGCCTCGCCACCTTGTGCGTTGGCGGTGGCATGGGTATCGCAACGATTATCGAACGTATTTAAGGAGCTATCACGGGCTACTGCGCTCGGCCATGCCGCGTTGGAAATCCTCCGGAAATGCTCATTTGCTACAGCAAACTCCGCTTTCCGAATGATTTCCGCCTAGCCTGACCTTCGCTCGTGACGCCCCTGAAGCGCTCCCCGAACATTGGGAAGTGAATGAAATGACTGACGCCATCCGTTACGAAAAGGGCCAGGACAATATCGTCGTCCTGACCATGGACATGCCCGGCCAGAGCGCCAACACCATGAACGCGGTCTACCGCGAGGCCATGGGCCAGATCGTCGATCGCCTGGAAGCGGAAAGGGACTCGATCGCCGGGGTGATCGTCACCTCGGCGAAGAAGACCTTCTTCGCTGGCGGCGACCTCAATGAGCTGATCAAGGTCACCCAGGCCGAGGCCCAGGGCTTCTACGAGATGATCCTCAGGATCAAGGGCCAGTTGCGCCGTCTGGAAACCCTCGGCAAACCTGTGGTCGCCGCCATCAACGGAGCAGCGCTGGGCGGCGGCTGGGAAATCGCCCTGGCCTGTCACCACCGCATCGCGCTGAACGAAAGCCACGTGCAGCTCGGCCTGCCGGAGGTCACCCTCGGCCTGCTGCCGGGCGGCGGCGGGGTGGTGCGCATGGTGCGCCTGCTTGGCCTGGAAAAGGCGCTGCCGTATCTGGCCGAAGGCAAGAAGGTGCGCCCCGAGGCAGCGCTCAAGGCCGGACTGATTCACGACCTGGCCAGTGACCGCGAGGAGATGCTGGCCAAGGCCCGCGCCTGGATCGCCGCCAACCCGGCGGCCAAGCAGCCTTGGGACGTGCAGGGCTACAAGATCCCCGGCGGCACGCCCAGTTCGCCGAACGTGGCGCAGATGCTGGCCATCGCCCCGAGCGTGCTGCGCGACAAGACCAAGGGCTGCTTCCCGGCGCCGGAGAAGATCCTGTGCGCCGCTGTGGAAGGTGCGCAGGTCGACTTCGACACTGCGCAGATCATCGAGGCACGCTACTTCACCGAGCTGACCTGTGGTCAGGTGGCGAAGAACATGATCGGCACCTTCTGGTTCCAGCTCAACGAGATCAACGCTGGCGGCTCGCGCCCGCAGGGCTACCCGAAAACCCAGACGAAGAAGGTCGGCGTGCTCGGTGCAGGCATGATGGGCGCCGGTATCGCCTACGTATCGGCAGCGGCCGGCATCGAGGTGGTGCTCAAGGACGTGTCCGTCGAAGCGGCGGAGAAGGGCAAGGCCTACTCGGCCAAGCTGCTCGACAAGAAGGTCGGCAAGGGCCATATGAGTGGCGAGCAACGCGACGCCTTCCTGGCGCGGATCAAGGCCACCGATAGCGAGGCAGACTTCGAGGGCTGCGACCTGATCATCGAAGCGGTGTTCGAGGACCGTGCGCTCAAGGGCAAGGTCACCGCTGCCGCCGAGGCCGCGGCGCTGAGCGATGCGGTGATCGCCTCCAACACCTCGACGCTGCCGATCACCGGTCTGGCGACTGCCGTGGCAAAACCGGAGAAATTCATCGGCCTGCATTTCTTCAGCCCAGTGGACAAAATGCCGCTGGTGGAAATCATCCGCGGCGAGAAGACCAGTGACGAGACCCTGGCGCGTGGCTTCGACTACGTCATGCAGATCAAGAAGACCCCCATCGTGGTCAACGACAGCCGCGGCTTCTTCACCTCGCGCGTGTTCGGCACCTTCACCAACGAAGGCCTGGCCATGCTCGGCGAAGGCGTCAGCGCCGCGATGATCGAGAACGAGGCGCGCAAGGCCGGCATGCCGGTCGGGCCGCTGGCGATCAGCGACGAAGTGTCCATGAGCCTGATGAACCATATCCGCCAGCAGACCATCAAGGACCTGGCCGCCGAGGGCAAATCCATCCCCGAGCATCCGGCCTTTGCTGTCATCGATCTGATGCTTAACGAGTACAAGCGTCCGGGCAAAGCGGCGGGCATGGGCTTCTACGATTACCCGGCCGGGGGCAAGAAGCACCTGTGGCCGGAGCTCAAGGCACGTTTCGAAAAGGCCGATGCACAGATCTCGCAGGAGGACGTGCGCGACCGCATTCTGTTCATCCAGGCCATCGAGACGGTGCGCTGCGTGGAAGAGGGCGTGCTGAAGTCGGTGGCCGACGCCAATATCGGCTCGATCTTCGGCATCGGCTTCGCCGCCTGGACCGGCGGTGCGCTGCAGTTCATCAATCAGTACGGGGTGAAAGACTTCGTCGCGCGGGCCCAGTACCTGGCCGAACAGTACGGCGAGCGCTTCCTGCCACCGGCGCTGTTGCTGGAGAAGGCGGCCAAGGGCGAAACCTTCTGAGGCAGAACGTCAGGCAGGTTCGGATGCGCCATGCGCACCGAGCGCCCCGCCTGCCGCACAAGCAGAAACGGCCCGCAAGGGCCGTTTCCATTTTGCTCAGTCTTCCAGCTGATCGCGGATCACCTGACCGCTCTTGCCGTCGATGCGGAACTCGTAGAGACGGCCGTCCTGTTTCAGGCCTTCGCCTTCCCAGTAGCCATCGCTGTCCGCCTCGATCTTGTGCAGTTCGGTGTAGCCGGCTGCACGAGCCTTGCTCAGGGCGTCCTCGATGCTGATCCAGTCGCTGCCGGGGCGATCCGCCACGGCGTTGCCGGCCAGTAACAGGCCGCCTGCAAGCAGGGTAGTGAGGTTGCGTATCTGCATGAGCCAGTTCCTCGTTCCGTTGAAGATGCCCGAGGAGTCTAGATCATCGCGACTTCACGCCGCCTGGCACCAGCCCTGGCGAATGCACACGGCTTCGTGGATCGCCAGCATCTCGCTGTAACGGGTCGGCATGCGCAGGGTCAGCATGCTGCCGTCATCGAGCTGCAGAGCGGCTTCGGTCTCGAACTGCAGGCCGCCGTCTTCCAGGTGGACATAGGTGACGCCGTAGGCGTCTTGGCTGAGTTGGCTGTGCATGGCTGCTCTCCTGCGCTTGTATCAGCTCGGACGAACGTCGCGGGCTGCGGGGGCAACCTGCTCGGTACGGGCCGGGGCGGCGGTCTGGAAGGCGGATGCAGCGGCAAAGCTGGCGAGTGCGGCGTAGATGCTCATGATCGATTTCCTTCTGTGCGATGTGGGCGACTGCCCGATGTGTCGATATTCGCTGCGCTCTAGCGATCACAGAAGTGAATGGCGTGCATGGTAACTATCGAGGCGGCTGATGGTGTTCGATCCGAGACTGGTTCAGCTTGGCTGTAAATTTTAATTTACGACTGTTCATGCCGTTGCACAGCGTTCGCCGAAGTCAAATGTGCTGACAAATCAGGGATGGCTATTTCCTTGTGCGAGGTCATGTGTTAAGAAAAACGCACAAATCACCCATCCGCGTGTTCACCACAGGAAACCCCATGTCACTGCGTATCTGCATCCTGGAAACTGACATCCTCCGCCCCGAACTGGTCGACCAGTACCAGGGTTATGGCCGCATGTTCGAGCAGCTGTTCGCTCAGCAGCCGGTCGCGGCGGAGTTCAGTGTCTACAACGTGGTGGAGGGGCATTACCCGCCCGATAGCGAGAAGTTCGATGCCTATCTGGTGACCGGCAGCAAGGCCGATTCCTTCGGCAGCGAGCCGTGGATCCAGACGCTCAAGGAATACCTGCTCGAACGCTACAAGCGTGGCGACAAGCTGCTGGGCATCTGCTTCGGTCACCAGTTGCTGGCATTGCTGCTGGGGGGCAAGGCCGAGCGTGCCGAGCAGGGCTGGGGCGTGGGCGTTCACAGCTACCGTCTGGAGGGCAAGCCCGAGTGGATGAGCCCGGCGCTGGACGAATTGCAGTTGCTGATCAGTCACCAGGATCAGGTCACCCGTCTGCCGGAGAAGGCCACGCTGCTTGCGTCCAGCGATTTCTGCCCGATTGGCGCCTATCACATCGAAGATCAGGTGCTGTGCTTCCAGGGGCATCCGGAGTTCGTCCACGACTACTCGCGCGCGTTGCTTGATCTGCGTCAGCAGCATCTCGGTGAGCAGGTCTATCAGCGAGGCGTGGACAGCCTCAAGCATTCGCAGCAAGGCAGCGCAGTGGCCGAGTGGATGATGCGCTTCGTGGCGCAGGGTAAGGAAGCCAAGGCCTGAGCCTGACCCGATCCAGAGAAAAGCCCGGGTTACCGGGCTTTTTCATGCCTGCTGGGTGAGCACGAAGTAGGGCGAGAGACGCTCGCTTCTGTTCGGCGGCGGGCTGCTCAACTGCCGCTTGAGGCTTTCGGCCAGATCCAGGTGGTGAGCCAGCTTGTGGCAGCATTCGATATTGCGCGCCACGGCGCCAGCCGAGCTTTTGCCGATACCGCCGAGCGCCAGCAGGGTGGTCAGCAGGGACAGGCTGGCGAGCATCAGCATGCGAGTGCGTTGCGTTCTGATCATGATCGTACTCACCCCTGCGAGAATGCGCCGAGCAGGGCGGGTAGGCGAGTGATCAGGCTGTGCAGTGGGCCGGGCTGCTCGATGGTCGGGGTGCTGGGCTGCAGGCTGGCGTAACTCACGACCAGCACCGTGGAGGTGCTGATCAGGTACAGGCCGATGCCCGCGAGGGCGCCGTTGCGGGCGGCTTGAGAGAGACGGGACATGTTCTGTGCTCCAGGTCAGGAGTGACGATGGGCACAGAGTCGCTGAAGTCATTTCGATTGAATAATGGATGCTCTTCAGATTAACTATCGACAGTTTTGATGGTTGGCGCGGGACGCCAACTGCCTCGACATCCCGCTACCAACCTCACGCCTTGGCCAGCTCCTGATCCAGGGTGGCGATGCACTCGCTCATGGCCTGCTGGCAGCGCTCCATCAGTGCCGGCATGTCGTCCAGGCTCAGGCCGGCCGTGGGGATCGCCGGCAGCGAACGGATGAGAATGCGGCCGCTGTGCCAGCGGTTCAGGCGCATGGACTTGGCGTAGTTGCTCACGCATACCGGGATGATCGGCACGCCGGCGGTGATCGCCATCTGAAACGCGCCTTTCTTGAACGGCAGCAGGCCGCGGCCGAGGTTGCGCGTGCCCTCGGGAAAGACCCAGATCGAGGTGTCGCGATGGCGCAGGGTCTCGGTAGTGGTCAGCATCGCGCGCTTGGCAGCGACGGCATTGCTGCGGTCGATCAGCACGTTGCCGGCCAGCCAGTACAGCTGACCGAAGAACGGCACCCACTTGAGGCTCTTCTTGCCGATGCTCACGGTGCGCTCCGGTACCACGCGGCCGAGCACGTAGAGATCGAAGTTGGACTGATGGTTGGCGATGATCACGCAGGAGCGCTGATGTTCCAGCAGCGGGCGCACATCGGTCTTCAGCTTCAGGCGCAGCAGGCACAGGGCAGGCAGCGAATAGAGGCGTGCACAGAGGCGGCTGTTGTCGGGGTTGAACGGGCGGCACAGACCGAGCAGCAGGCCGGCCAGGCCGGCGATAACGAAATGCACGCCCATGAGCAGCATGCGCAAAACGAAGAGCATTGGGGGAAACCGTCAGAGGAGGGGCGCGCAGTGTACGGGCGTTCACTCTGCCGGGCAATTACCCGAAACTACTGGTTGTGCGGTCTAACGTCCCGAATTGTCGCAGATCTTGTCTAGTTCGAGCGCCCAACAGAAAGGGCGCCTTGCGGCGCCCTATGCTGTTACTCGCTCTCGGCCTTGGCCGGCTTGCCCGGCAGCAAGCCGTCGGCACGGAACATCGCCTTGATGCCGCGCAGCGCCTGGCGCGTACGGTCCTGATTCTCGATCAGGGCGAAGCGCACGTGGTCGTCGCCATAGTCGCCGAAACCCAGCCCGGGCGAGACGCAGACCTTGGCTTCTGCCAGCAGCTTCTTGGCGAACTCCAGCGAGCCCAGATGGGCGTAGGCCTCGGGAATCTTGGCCCAGATGTACATCGAGGCCTTGGGCTTTTCCACCATCCAGCCGATCTCGTGCAGGCCCTTGACCAGCAGGTTGCGGCGCTGACGGTACTGCTCGGCGATATCGCGCACGCACTGCTGATCACCTTCCAGCGCCGCGATGGCAGCCACCTGCAGTGGGGTGAAGGTGCCGTAGTCGTGGTAGCTCTTGATGCGCGCCAGGGCGCTGACCAGCTCGGGATTACCGACCATGAAGCCGATGCGCCAGCCGGCCATGTTGTAGCTCTTGGACAGGGTGAAGAACTCCACCGCGATGTCCTTGGCGCCCGGCACCTGCATGATCGACGGTGCCTTCCAGCCGTCGTAGACGATGTCGGCGTAGGCCAGGTCGTGCACCACCAGTACGTCGTACTGCTTGGCCAGGGTCACCACGCGCTCGAAGAAGTCCAGCTCCACGCACTGCGCGGTGGGGTTGGACGGGAAGCCGAGGATCATCATCTTCGGCTTGGGAATCGACTCGCGGATAGCGCGTTCCAGTTCGGCGAAGAAGTCCACGCCCGGCACCAGCGGCACGGAGCGTACCTGGGCGCCGGCGATCACCGCGCCGTAGATATGGATCGGGTAGCTGGGGTTGGGTACCAGCACGGTGTCGCCATGGTCCAGGGTGGCCAGCATCAGGTGCGCCAGGCCTTCCTTGGAGCCGATGGTGACGATGGCTTCGCTTTCCGGATCGATCTCCACGTCGTAGCGGTCCTTGTACCAGCGCGAGATGGCGCGGCGCAGGCGCGGGATGCCGCGGGAGGTGGAGTATCCGTGGGTGTCTTCACGCTGGGCGACCTGCACGAGCTTCTCGACGATGTGCGGCGGGGTCGCACCGTCGGGGTTGCCCATGGAGAAGTCGATGATGTCCTCGCCGCGACGGCGCGCGGCCATCTTCAGTTCGGCGGTGATGTTGAAGACGTAGGGGGGGAGACGATCGATGCGCGCAAAGCGGCGCTTGGCGTTCTCAGCCATGATTTCCTCAGGAATACGTAAGCGCCCGGAACCGTCCGAGCGACGTTGGCCACATTTGGCGGCCTGGCGAGAAGATAAGCGCAGCGGGGGGATTCTGTCGAGCGTTGGCTGAGCCCCGCAGGGGGCTCAGCCAACCATCAATCGAGGCTGGCCTCAGGGATTGATGACGATGGAGAACTTCTTGGAAACGGTGTTGCCGTTGGAGTCGCGAATCTGCGCGGTGAAGTCATCGGGAATCGACGTGGCATTCTGCGGCTCGCCACTGAGCACGCCGTCGCTGCTCAGGGTCAGGCCGGCCGGCGGGAAGCCGCTGACCAGGCGCCAGGTCGTGCCGCCCACGCCGCCGCGCGATTCCAGCTGCACGGAGTAGGGGGTGCCAACCGATGCCGGCGGCAATGCGGAGAGCTGGGTGATGTGCAGCCTTGCAGCCGGGTGGCTGGTGGCCAGTCGATAGAACTTGACCAGCGCGCCATCTTCGCTGTTGTCGCTGCGGCTGTTGAGGAAGGCGCCTGCCTTGAAGTAGAAGGTGCGGCTGTCCCAGGCGGGGTCCAGCGGAACCTGCAGGACCTGCGAGCCATTGATGGTAACGGCCACCTCGGCCACGCCGTCACGGTTGCGCGCCATGCCCAGGCGATAGACGAACGCCTGGCCCAGCTGGATGCCCTCGGCCAGGTTGTAGCGCTTGGCCTCCTCGGCGCCCTCCGGGCTCTGCTTGACCCTGGCGAAGAGGCGACCGGTCTGGGCATCCATGTCGTACTGGTAGTACAGGGTGACCAGCGGCATGGCCTCGTAAGCGTGGATCTGGCCAACGGCGACCAGGCCGTTGCCTACCGGCACCTGCAGAACGCGCAGGCGTGCGTCCAGGTGAGCGCGGCCCTGACTGTCCCAGTTCACCGCATTGGAGCTGGGGTCGATCATCTGCCGCAGTTCGGCGCGGGCATAGTCGGCGCGAGCCGAAAGGGCGCCGTTGGCGGGGGCCCAGAAAGTCATGGCGCCGTCGGTGTCGGTGCGGAAGTAGGAGGAGGTGTAACCCTGCGGACCGCTGAGCCGGTCGGGATACAGGGTCTGAGCGCGGCCCTGGTTGCCTCCTTCCTCGTCCACCGGCAAGGTCAGCGACCAGTTTTCCAGTGCGAAGTTACCGCCGGGAGCCAGCTCCGGGCGCAGTTCGGCATGGCTGGCGAAACTCAGTAAAGAGCCTGTTACTGCAGCTCCAATCACGGCGGCGTAACTACGCTTGCTAGACGTTGCGACAAGATCGTTGTTCATCGTTGTTTTTCCTGAAGTCATGCTCTAGATGACCGGTCCGTCCGTTGCATCGGCGATGCAGGTTGGACCTGTCCATGGATAGGGTTCGCCGGTGATCGATAGCTCCCTGATTCCCGTTGAACCCCAAACATGACCCATGGCTGCGCGGGTGAGTTCAGCCTCGCTTCATCCCTTTGCTCTTTTTTCAGACGATCGGTTGCTTTGTGATGGCTTCATGGCATCAAAATTGCCGGCATGATCACCCTCCCAGCATGTCGTGCATGGCAATGATCTGTTCGGCCACCTGGATCAGCTTCTGCTGGCGACTCATGGCCTGCCGGCGCATCAGGGTATAGGCCTCCTCTTCGTTGCAGCTCTTCATTTTCATCAGCAGCCCCTTGGCCAGCTCGACGCGCTTGCGCTCGGCCAGCTGGGCGTCGCGCGCCTGCAGTTGGGCGCGCAACGCCTGATCGCTCTCGAAGCGGGCCATGGCCACGTCGAGAATCGGCTGCAGGCGCTGGGCGTGGATGCCCTCGACTATGTAGGCGCTGACACCACTCTGGATCGCCTGGCGCATCACGCCGGGATCGTGCTCGTCGGTGAACATGACGATCGGGCGCGGCTGGTCACGGCTGACCAGTACCACCTGTTCCATCACGTCACGGCCGGGCGACTCGGTGTCGATCAGGATCACGTCGGGGCGTACGGCCTCCACGCGCTCAGGCAGGTCGATGGTCAGCCCGGACTCGTCGATCACCTCGAAGCCGGCTTCGATGAGGGCGGACTTGAGGCGGCCGACCTTCTTCGGGGTGTCGTTGATCAGCAGGATACGCAGCATCGGTGACTCTCCAGAGCGGTTACAGGGCGACGGCGGGGCTGTCGGCCAGGGCGTGGAGGCGAAAGCTGCGGGCGTAGGCGACAGGGTCGCTGCCATCCCAGCAACTGCCGTCCCGCAGCATGGAACTGCGCATCTCCGCGGGGACGGGGATCTTGAGCGCCTCGGCGGCCTGTCGGTAGAGATTCAGTTGCTGCACCTGGCGAGCCACGCCCAGGTAGTCGGGGTCGCTGCGCAGCAGGCCCCAGCGCCGAAACTGGGTCATGAACCACATGGCGTCGGACAGGTAGGGCATGTTCACGGCGCCCTCGCCGTGAAAGCGCAGCGGGTGGGCATCCTGCCAGGCATGCCCCAGGCCATCCTGATACTGGCCGAGAAAGCGCGGAGTGATGACCGAGGCCGGTGCGTCGACGTAATCGCTGCCGCTGAGCAACTGGGCGGTGCTGCGCTTGTTCTCCTCGCTCTGATCGATGAAGCGCGCGGCATCGAGCACCGCCATGATCAGTGCGCGAGCGGTATTGGGATTCTGCTCGGCAAACGCGCGCCTGCAGCCCAGCACCTTTTCCGGATGATCCGGCCAGATCGCCTGGATGGTGGTGACGGTGCAGCCAAGCTGCTCATCGACGGCCTTGGCGGTCCAGGGTTCGCCAACGCAGAAACCGTCGATGCGCTTGGCCACCAGGTGTTCGATCATCTGCGGCGGTGGCACCACCACGCTGTCCACATCGCGCAGCGGGTGGATGCCCTGGCTGGCCAGCCAGTAGTAAAGCCACATGGCATGGGTGCCAGTGGGGAAGGTCTGCGCGAAGGTCAGTCGCGCTTCATTTTGGTGCACATGCTGGTGCAGTGCTTCGCCGCTGGTCACGCCGGCGCTTTGCAGCGTGTGCGACAGGTTGATGCTCTGGCCGTTCTGGTTCAGCCCCATGAGCACCGCCATGTCGGTTGCCGCGGCGCCACCGAGGCCGAGCTGCACGCCGTAGATCAAGCCGTACAGGCTGTGGGCGGCGTCCAGCTCGCCGCTGAGCAGGCGGTCGCGCAGGCCGGCCCAGGAGGCCTGGCGCTGCAGTTTGAGGCTCAGGCCGTACTTCTCGGCGAAGCCCTGGGTGGCGGCCACTATCACCGAGGCGGAGTCGCTCAGGGCCATGAAGCCGATGTTCAGCGCGCTCTTTTCCGGTGCATCGCTGCCGCCGACCCAGGCCAGGGCGTCGCCGCGAGGGATATGCTGTTCGCTCATGTCGCTTCCTTCATCCACGCAATGGGTGTCGAGCCGCCGGCTGGCGTCCGCCTGGCGGCGGAAGGCGCACAAAAAAGGCGTCGTACCGATCACGGCTTTAGAGGCCGAGTTCGAATACGACGCCGTTGTCGTTCGGGCCTTATCCGCCGCCGGAGAGGCTCACTGCCTGGAGAGAAAGCAAGGCATATGCCAGTGCTCAGAACGGTACGCGGTTGGCTGAGGTGTTCAGCGTTCCAGCATCTGTTTCACGTTGCTTTGCGGAATCTGCTGCTTGCGACCTTCGCTGTCGGTGAATTCGAGCATGCCGGTGTCCTTGTCCAGGCGTGGCTTGCCGTCACTGGTCAGCATCTGGCCGTCGGTGGTGGTGATGATGTACTCGCTGCTGCAACCGGCCAGGCCGAACAGGCACAGGGCGGCGATGATCCATGGCTTCATGACGTGCTCCTGAATGGTTGTCGGGGGGCTCCCACTTCGAAAGGTAGACGGTGGCGCAACGGCTGCAAGCCGGATGCGGCCGGGGGCTTTGCGCGCATAAAAAAAAGCCCCGCACTAGGCGGGGCTCTTCTTGCAACGCTGGGATCAGGCCTGAACGACCGGGATCTTGGCGTTGGCCGCGGCTTCACGGAAGTCGGCGATCTGGTCGAAGCTCAGGTAGCGGTAGATGTCGCCAGCCATGCTGTCGATATCCTTCGCGTAGGCCATGTACTCCTCGACGGTCGGCAGCTTGCCGAGAATCGAAGCGACTGCCGCCAGTTCGGCGGAGGCCAGGTACACGTTGGCGCCATCGCCCAGACGGTTCGGGAAGTTACGGGTGGAGGTCGAGACCACGGTGGAGTTGGCAGCCACACGTGCCTGGTTACCCATGCACAGCGAGCAGCCCGGCATCTCCATGCGTGCACCGGCCTTGCCGTAGATGCCGTAGTAGCCTTCTTCGGTCAGCTGGTGCGCGTCCATCTTGGTCGGCGGCGACAGCCACAGACGAGTCGGGATACCGCCCTTGACCTTGTCCAGCAGCTTGCCGGCAGCGCGGAAGTGGCCGATGTTGGTCATGCACGAACCGATGAACACTTCGTCGATCTTGTCGCCGGCCACGGTGGACAGCAGACGGGCGTCGTCCGGGTCGTTCGGGGCGCACAGGACGGGCTCCTTGAGCTCGGCCAGGTCGATTTCGATGACTTCGGCGTACTCGGCGTCCTTGTCGGCTTCCATCAGCACCGGGTTGGCCAGCCAGGCTTCCATCGCCTGGGCACGACGCTCCAGGGTGCGGGCATCGCCGTAGCCTTCGCTGATCATCCAGCGCAGCAGGGTGATGTTGGACTGCAGGTATTCGGCGATGGCCGCTTCCGGCAGCTTGATGGTGCAACCGGCAGCCGAACGCTCGGCGGAGGCATCGGACAGCTCGAACGCCTGCTCGACGGTCAGGTTGTCCAGACCTTCGATCTCGAGAATGCGGCCGGAGAAGATATTCTTCTTGCCTTTCTTCTCGACGGTCAGCAGACCTTTCTGGATGGCGTAGTAGGGGATGGCGTGGACCAGGTCACGCAGGGTGATACCCGGCTGCATCTTGCCCTTGAAGCGCACCAGCACCGATTCCGGCATGTCCAGCGGCATCACGCCGGTGGCGGCGGCGAAGGCCACCAGGCCGGAGCCGGCCGGGAAGGAAATACCGATCGGGAAGCGGGTGTGCGAGTCGCCACCGGTGCCGACGGTATCCGGCAGCAGCATGCGGTTCAGCCAGCTGTGGATGATGCCGTCGCCGGGACGCAGGGATACGCCGCCACGGGTGCGGATGAAATCCGGCAGGGTGTGGTGGGTGGTGACGTCGATCGGCTTCGGATAAGCAGCGGTGTGGCAGAAGGACTGCATCACCAGGTCGGCGGAGAAGCCCAGGCACGCCAGGTCTTTCAGCTCGTCACGGGTCATCGGGCCAGTGGTGTCCTGGGAGCCGACGGTGGTCATCTTCGGTTCGCAGTAGGTGCCCGGACGTACGCCTTCGACGCCGCAGGCCTTGCCGACCATCTTCTGTGCCAGGGTGAAGCCCTTGCCGCTGTCAGCCGGCTGCTCCGGCTTCTTGAACAGGTCGGAGGAGCCCAGGCCGAGCTCGGCGCGCGCCTTCTCGGTCAGGCCGCGGCCGACGATCAGCGGGATACGGCCGCCAGCGCGCACTTCGTCGAGCAGCACCGGGGTCTTCAGTTCGAAGGTGGTGATGACTTCGTCGGTGCCGTGCTTGCAGACCTTGCCGGCGTACGGGTAGACGTCGATCACGTCGCCCATGTTGATGTTCGACACGTCGAACTCGATCGGCAGGGCACCGGCGTCTTCCATGGTGTTGTAGAAGATCGGGGCGATCTTGGTGCCGAAGCAGAAGCCGCCAGCGCGCTTGTTCGGAACGTACGGAATGTCGTCGCCGAAGAACCACAGCACCGAGTTGGTGGCGGACTTGCGGGAAGAACCGGTACCGACCACGTCACCGACGTAGGCGACCGGGAAGCCCTTGGCCTTGATCTCTTCGATCTGCTTCAGCGGGCCGATGGCGCCTTGCTGCTCCGGCACGATGCCGTCGCGAGCCATTTTCAGCATGGCCAGGGCGTGCAGCGGGATGTCAGGGCGCGACCAGGCGTCCGGGGCAGGGGACAGGTCGTCGGTGTTGGTTTCGCCAGGCACCTTGAACACGGCCAGGCTGTACTTCTCGGCGATGGCCGGCTTGTTGGTGAACCACTCGCCATCGGCCCAGGACTGCAGCACGGCCTTGGCATTGGCATTGCCAGCCTTGGCTTTCTCGGCGACGTCGTGGAAGGCGTCGAACATCAGCAGGGTGTGCTTGAGTTGCTCGGCGGCAACGGCGCCCAGGGTGGCGTCGTCCAGCAGTTCGACCAGGGTGGCGATGTTGTAGCCGCCCTGCATGGTGCCCAGCAGCTCGACGGCGCGTTGCTTGCTGATCAGCGAGGAAGTGGCTTCGCCCTTGGCGATGGCAGAGAGGAAACCGGCCTTGACGTAGGCAGCTTCGTCCACGCCCGGCGGTACACGGTTGGTGATCAGGTCTACGAGGAATTCTTCTTCGCCAGCCGGCGGGTTTTTCAGCAGCTCGACCAGGCCTGCGGTTTGTTCGGCGTTCAGCGGCTGGGGCACGATACCCTGAGCGGCACGCTCTGCTACGTGTTTGCGATAGGCTTCAAGCACAGTTATTACCCTCATCAGTGGTCCCAAAGGGTTGTCCGGGACGCGATCCAGAAACCCATGAACCAGGCGCTTTTCGACTTTATGAGCCAATCAGCCGAGGTTTCACGAGTCTCTTGTAGAAGCTGCTTTCAAAGTTTTACGCCGGCAGGACGGTTCTGATGAGGGCCGACGCAGACGCTCGGGGGGACTCCGAGTGGCTGCGCCGCCATCGTACCTGCAGGATCGACTGTGCTCGTGACGCTTTGAAAACAGCTTCCAACGGACATTGGCGCCGTAAAAGGCGGGCCGATTCTAATGGAAAGCGCGAACAAAGTTAAGCCGATGTCCCCGTGTCGACAGGGGTGATCTGCGTTAGACAAAGGGCTAAGATGCCAGGCCGTTTTGCTGTTTATGTTGTTTCGCCATGTCCAATCAGCGCATCAAGACGCCCTGCGTGGGGCTGTGTTCGACCGTTTACGGCGATGTCGTGTGCCGCGGTTGCAAGCGCTTCCACCATGAGGTGATCAACTGGAACAGCTACAACGACGAGGAGAAGCGCGCCGTCTGGACGCGTCTGGAAGTGCTGCTGGTACAGGTGATGACGGCCAAGCTGGAGGTGTTCGACGAGCAGCGTCTGCGCACTCAGCTCGAGCAGCGGCAGATCCGCTTCGTACCGCAACAATCGCCCTACTGCTGGGCCTATCAGCTGATCGCGCGGGGCGCGCGGGTGATCAACCAGCTGGAAGCCTATGGCATGGTGCTGCTGCCGGAGTTTCGCAACTGGGCGCTGCCCGAGCTGCGCGATGCCATCGACAGGGAATTCTTCCTGCTCTCCGAGGCGCACTACGAGCGCTACATCGCGCCGAAGTTTCTGCGCGAAGGGCTGGAGCTGAGGGTTTAGCCCCTGAAACAAAAATGCCGCTCGATTCAGAGCGGCATTTTTCGTTTCGTTCATCGCTTCAGCGCTGTGCCACCAGTTCCTCGAGGTGGGCGATCACTTCGTCCGGCTTGAGCACCAGCACATCGCTTTCCAGGGCATCGAGTATGACTTCGGCGGTGTTGCCGATCAGTGCACCGGAGAGACCGGTGCGCGCCACGGTGCCAATGACGGTGACCACGGCGCTGAGCTGGTGCGCCATATGCGGTATCACCACGTCGGCGGGGCCCTCGATCACATGCAGACGGTCGTCGTGGATGTCGTATTCGGCCTGGAAGCTGCGGCATTGTTCGCGGTAGCGCGCCTCGATGGTTTCCTTGAGCTGGAAGGTGGGGTCGGCCGCCGACAGCATCGGCGTCGGATGGGCGGTGATCACGTGCAGCGTGCCCTTGGCCAGGCCGGCGATATCGTAGCCGTGGCTGATGATGCCGGCGTGCAGGGTGCGGTGTTCGTCATCGGCATTGCCGACGTCCACGGCGGCAAGAATGGTGCCGCCGGTCCATGGGCGGTCGGTCTTGACCATCAGCACCGGGCCCGGGCAGTAGCGCAGCAGCTTCCAGTCCTCGGGGGTGAGAATGGCCTTCTTCAACGGGTTGTCCGGCAGGTGTTGCTTGATCACCAGGCCGCAGCCCTCGGCCTGCTGCACGGCGATGATGGTCTGATGCAGGTTGTCGTGCCAGGCCTGCTGCGTGGAGACGGCATAGCCTTCTTCGCCGAGGCTGCTGCTGAGGTCGTTGAGCCAGGCGCCGTGGTCGCCTTTCTTGTCGCTAACCAGCAGATGCAGGCGCGACTGGGTGACTCCAGCTATCAGTTTTGCCCGCTTCAGTGCGAGGCCTTCCGGGTGCTGGGGGTCCATCACCACCAGAATGCTACGGATCGCTTGCATGGTCGTCTCCCTGAGAATGAATAGCGCTTATCCAACTATAGGTGCGTCGTTGCCAGCGGCATGTTGACCTGCATCAACGGCGTGCTGGTCGTCCGGCCTGCCACTCGTATAATGGCCCGCCATTTTCAACCTCGCCAGCACCGAGAGCGCTTCAAATATGATGTCAAATGCCCAGCATGTTCCGAGTAACGGTGAGGAATCGGTATCGATCCTGCAGGAGATCCTCGGCTTTCTGGGAGGCGTCGCCACGCCGGATGCCTGGCTGGACGAGGCCTTGCGCCAGCAGGAAATCCTCCTGCTCGACCACCGCAACCTGGAATACAAGGCAGCGCAGACGGCCCTGAGCCTGATGGGGCGCTACCTGACCAAGACCGAATTGACCGCGAGAATGTCACGTCTGGCCCGTGAGGAGCTGGTGCATTTCGAGCAGGTGAGCAAGATCATCCGCGCGCGTGGCATCGAGGTTCGCCATGTTTCGGCGTCGCGCTACGCGGCCGGCCTGCGCGCATTGCTGCGTGGTGGCGAAGTGGAGCGGCTGGTGGATGTGCTGGTGGTGGGCGCCTTTATCGAGGCGCGTTCGTGCGAGCGTTTCGCCGCCCTGGTGCCGCGTCTGGATGCCGAGCTGGCCAAGTTCTACGCCGGCCTGCTGGAAAGCGAAGGGCGCCACTACCGCGGCTATCTCAAACTCGCCTATCTGTATGGTGACGCGGCGGACGTGGATGCGCGTATCGAAGTGGTGCGCGCGGTGGAGCAGGAGCTGATCACTTCGCCGGACGAGCAGTTCCGTTTCCACAGCGGCGTGCCCGCATAAAACAGCCGCGAAGCGGCCATCTGGTGATCCGAAGGGCGGGAGAGGGGGAGCAGAGCCCTTCGGTCGTAGCCCGGATGAAATCCGGGGCGGTCCTCGGAGTTGCTCCCCGGATTTCATCCAGGCTGCAGTCAGGCTGGCGTCAGCTCGAACGGCGCCTGGTTGAACCCCTCTTCATCGACCTGCAGCGCCCAGCCCTGGCGATCCCAGTCCCCCAGCACGATGCGCCGTGCCGGTTGTCCGTTGACTTCCAGATCATGCACCGCCGGCCGATGGGTATGCCCATGGATCAGCGTACGCACACCGTACTCGCCCATCACCCTGACCACTTCCACGGGCGTGACATCGACGATTTCGCTGGTCTTCATCCGCGTCTGTGCGCGGCTTTCGTTGCGTAGCTTGCGCGCCAGCTTCTGCCGGGTGGCGAGCGGCAGGTTGCGCAGGATCAACAGCGACAGCGGGTTGCGCAGCCAGCGGCGCAGTTTCATGTAACCGACGTCCAGGGTGCACAGGCTGTCGCCGTGCATCAGCAGCACGGGCTCGCCATTCATCTGCACCCTGTGCGGATCGCTCAGCAAAGTGCAGCCCGCCTCGCGGCAGAAGCGCTTGCCGATAAGAAAGTCGCGATTGCCGTGCATCAGGTAGATGCGCGTACCGCTGTCGCTCAGCTCGCGCAGCGCGCCGGCGATTTCATGCTGGAAGGGCGTCATGCCGTCGTCGCCGATCCAGACTTCGAAGAAGTCGCCGAGGATGTACAGCGACTCGGCCTGGCGCGCGCGGGTGGCGAGAAAATGCAGAAACGCCCGGGTGATGTCCGGGCGTTTCTCTTCGAGGTGCAGATCGGAGATCAGCAGGATCATCGACTTACTCGGCTACGATTTCGGCCTTCTCGATGATCACGTCATCCACCGGCACGTCCTGGTGGCCGGCCTTCATGGTGGTGGCCACGCCCTTGATCTTCTCGACCACGTCCATGCCTTCGACCACTTCACCGAATACGGCGTAGCCCCAGCCCTGAACGGTCGGTGCGCTGTGGTTGAGGAAGCTGTTGTCGGCGACGTTGATGAAGAACTGCGCGCTGGCCGAATGCGGCTCCATGGTGCGGGCCATGGCGATGGTGCCGACCTTGTTGGCGACGCCGTTGTTGGCTTCGTTCTTGATCGGTGCGCGGGTCGGCTTCTGCTTCATGCCCGGCTCGAAACCGCCGCCCTGGATCATGAAGTTGCCGATCACGCGGTGGAAGATGGTGCCGTCGTAATGGCCGTCCTTCACGTATTGCTCGAAGTTGGCCACGGTTTCCGGGGCCTTGTCGGCGAACAGATTCAGGGTGATGACGCCGTGATTGGTGTGCAGTTTGATCATGATCGTATCCGTGATGAGGCAGGTTCGAGCCATTGGCTCTGGGGAAACAGCGCATGCCAGGGTGGCGTGCACCCTGTCAGGGGCTTGACAGGTTGGTTATGATACGGACTTTGCCCGAAGCGGCCTACCCTGTGCCGCGCCAGTATTGTTAAGGACCCCATGAGCAAGCCCACCGTCGAAAAAGCTGCCAACTTCCTGCGCCCCATCGTCCAGGCCGATCTGGACAGCGGCAAGCACGCCAAGATCGTGACCCGCTTTCCGCCGGAGCCCAACGGTTACCTGCACATCGGCCATGCCAAGAGCATCTGTCTCAATTTCGGCCTGGCCGAAGAGTTCGGCGGCCAGTGCAACCTGCGTTTCGACGACACCAACCCGGCCAAGGAAGACCAGGAATACATCGACGCGATCAAGGCTGATGTCGAGTGGCTGGGCTTCCAATGGGCAGGCGAAGAGCGCTACGCCTCCGACTACTTCGACCAGCTGCACGCCTGGGCGGTGGAGCTGATCAAGGCGGGCAAGGCCTTCGTCTGCGATCTCAACGCCGAGGAAATGCGCACCTACCGTGGCAGCCTGACCGAGCCGGGCAAGAACAGCCCGTTCCGCGACCGCTCCGTCGAGGAGAACCTCGATCTGTTCGCCCGCATGAAGGCCGGCGAGTTCCCGGACGGCGCCCGTTCGCTGCGCGCCAAGATCGACATGGCTTCGCCGAACATCAACCTGCGCGACCCGATCCTCTACCGCATCCGCCATGCCCATCATCACCAGACCGGTGACAAGTGGTGCATCTACCCCAGCTACGACTTCACTCATGGCCAGTCGGACGCCATCGAGGGCATCACCCACTCGATCTGCACCCTGGAGTTCGAGGATCATCGCCCGCTGTACGAATGGTTCCTGGAGAACCTCCCGGTGCCGGCGCAGCCGCGCCAGTACGAATTCGCCCGCCTTAACCTGAACTACACCGTCACCAGCAAGCGCAAGCTCAAGCAACTGGTTGACGAAGGCCATGTCAGCGGCTGGGACGATCCGCGCATGTCCACGCTGTCCGGCTACCGTCGCCGCGGTTATACCGCCGCCTCGATCCGCACCTTCTGCGACATGATCGGCGTCAACCGCGCCGGCGGCGTGGTGGACATCGGCATGCTGGAGTTCGCCATCCGCGAGGATCTCGACGCCAACGCCGCGCGCGCCATGTGCGTGCTCAAGCCGCTGAAGGTGGTGATCACCAACTACCCGGAGGGCAAGGTCGAGAACCTCGAGCTGCCGCGCCACCCGAAGCAGGACATGGGCGTGCGCGTGCTGCCGTTTTCCCGCGAGATCTACATCGACGCCAGCGACTTCGAGGAAACCCCGCCGGACGGCTTCAAGCGCCTGATCCCGGGTGGCGAGGTGCGCCTGCGTGGCAGCTATGTGATCCGCGCTGACGAGGCGATCAAGGACGCCGCCGGCAATATCGTCGAGCTGCGCTGCTCCTATGACGAGAATACGCTGGGCAAGAACCCCGAAGGCCGCAAGGTCAAGGGCGTGATCCACTGGGTGCCGGCCGCCGAGAGCGTCGAGTGCGAAGTGCGCCTGTACGACCGCCTGTTCCGTTCCGCCAACCCGGAAAAAAGCGAGGAGGGCGGCAGCTTCCTCGACAACATCAATCCGGATTCGCTGGTGGTGCTCAGCGGCTGCCGCGCCGAGCCGTCGCTGGCCCAGGCCGCGCCGGAAGAGCGCTTCCAGTTCGAGCGCGAAGGATATTTCGTCGCCGATCTGAAGGACTCGCAGCCCGGCAAGCCGGTGTTCAACCGCACCGTCACCCTGCGCGATTCCTGGGGGCAATAAATGGCGCTCTCCATCTACAACACCCTGACCAAGACCAAGGATGTATTCCAGCCGCTGGTCGGCAACCAGGTGCGCATGTACGTGTGCGGCATGACCGTGTACGACTTCTGCCACATCGGTCACGCCCGCGTCATGGTCGCCTTCGACGTGGTCACCCGCTGGCTGCGTCAGCGCGGCTATGACGTGACCTACGTGCGCAACATCACCGACATCGACGACAAGATCATCAAGCGCGCCAATGAGAACGGCGAGCCGTTCGAGGCGCTGGTCGAGCGCATGATCGCGGCGATGCACGAAGACGAGGCGCGCCTTTCCGTGCTGCGTCCGGACATCGAGCCGCGCGCCACCGGCCATATCGCCGGCATGCACCAGATGATCCAGACCCTGATCGACAAGGGTTATGCCTACGCGCCGGGCAATGGCGACGTGTACTACCGCGTCACCAGGTTCGAGACCTACGGCAAGCTCTCAAGGCGCAAGATCGACGAGCTGAAGATCGGCGCGCGTATCGAAGTGGACGAGATCAAGGAAGACCCGCTGGACTTCGTGCTGTGGAAGGGCGCCAAGCCAGGTGAGCCGAGCTGGGATTCGCCCTGGGGCAAGGGTCGGCCGGGCTGGCACATCGAGTGCTCGGTGATGTCCACCTGCTGCCTGGGCGAGACCTTCGACATCCACGGCGGCGGCCCGGATCTGGTGTTCCCGCACCACGAGAACGAGATCGCGCAGAGCGAGGCGGCCACCGGCAAGCAGTACGCCAACGCCTGGATGCACGCCGGCGCGGTGCGCGTGGATGGCGAGAAGATGTCCAAGAGCCTGGGCAACTTCTTCACCATCCGTGAGGTGCTGGAAAAGTACCACCCCGAGGTGGTGCGCTACCTGCTGGTGTCCAGCCACTACCGCAGCCCGATCAACTACTCGGAAGAGAGCCTCAAGGAAGCCAAGGGCGCCCTGGAGCGTTTCTACAACGGCTTGAAAGGTTTGCCGGAAGCAGCGCCTGCCGGTGGCGAGGCGTATGTGGAGCGCTTCGGTGCGGCGATGGACGACGATTTCAACTCGCCGGAAGCCTGCGCCGTGCTGTTCGAGATGATCCGCGAGGTCAACCGCCTGCGTGAGTCGGATGTGCAGGCTGCCGCCGGCCTGGCTGCCCAGCTCAAGCAGCTGGCCAGCGTGCTCGGTGTGCTGCAGCTCGAGCCGGAAGCCTTCCTCCAGGCGGGCGCTGCCGGCAAGGTCGATGCGGCCGAGGTCGAGGCGCTGATCGCCGCGCGCCTGCAGGCTCGCGCCGACAAGAACTGGGCGGAAAGCGACCGCATCCGCGATCAGCTCACCGCCATGGGCGTGGTGCTGGAAGACGGCAAGGGCGGCACCACCTGGCGTCTCGCCGAGTAAGCTTCGCGCCACACGACAAAGGCCGCTTGATAGCGGCCTTTGTCATTTGGGTTCGGTGTGCAGGAGGAGCAAGCCCGCGCAGCGGGCTCGGGCTCAGCTGCTGTGATAGTTAAGCACGCTGTCCTGTTCCTTGAGCGTCTTGCGCAGGTCGGCAGGGATGTTGCCGGCGCGTACGGCCAGTTCCAGGCGGATTTCTTCCAGGCTCTGGGCGAAGGCACCTTGGTCATCGAGCTGGGGCTTGGCCAGTACGCGGCTGTAAACGGTGCTGTCGCTCTCGTCGAGCAGGGCGAGGATGATGCTGCCGTCCGGCCTTGGTGAGCTGAAGCTGGCGCGCAGCGGGTTGAACAGGTGGTCGACGAGTTGCTGGTTGGTAAGTGCCATAACCTACTCCATCCTGAGACTGGCACCCTTCGACCTCAGGATGGGTAGATGGTTCAAGCAATAATTGACTGGCGAGTACGCTCGATCACTTGCTGCAGCGATTCGTCGTTGTATTGACCTGGGTAAAGACGCTGGCTGTACTGCGCGATACCGGTCTTGTCGACTAGGGTGAAGCTGAAGCTGCCCTTGCGCGCTGCCTGGATGCGGCAGTCGAACGGGGCGAATGCACGGGTCAGCGTGCTGATAGCTTTCTCGATCTGATGTTGAGTATTCATTGTGGGTGTTTCCTTCAAAGCATATGCGCTTCGTTGCGCGTTATGTTGCTCCATGAGGTCGGCCGCAAGACGGCCATAGCGTTGAACCTGATCGGAGCCTGATTAGCACGATAAAGTTCCATTGTTACGGTTCTTCGGCGTGGTCGGTACGTCGGAGGCAGGCAGAGGAACTGCGCCGGATGGCGAGTCGGCCTGATCAGTCAGCAGGTGGGATCGGGGAGGGCGGCAGCGCGGAGATGCGCTTGACGTTGAACCGGGAAACCAGCGGAGGGCGCGAGGCCCGAATGACTTACAGCGTGGTACGAACGGTGCGCATTATAATGCATTGTTCAAGAAATGAACAGCGCTATTTCCAGGTTGGTGCAAGACCCTGTCGGGCATGCCGGTGGCGGATGCAATTTGCCGGTTGCTCCGCTAGGATTAGCCCACTTTTGCTTTCCTCATATGACGGTTTTCCATGAGTTATCAGGTTCTTGCACGTAAATGGCGTCCGCGCTCGTTCCGCGAAATGGTCGGCCAGACCCATGTGCTCAAAGCCCTGATCAACGCCCTGGACAGCCAGCGACTGCACCACGCCTATCTATTCACCGGTACCCGCGGTGTGGGCAAGACCACCATCGCGCGGATCATTGCCAAGTGCCTGAACTGCGAAACCGGCATCAGCTCCACGCCCTGTGGCACCTGCTCGGTCTGTCGGGAAATCGATGAAGGGCGTTTCGTCGATCTGATCGAAGTGGACGCGGCCAGCCGCACCAAGGTCGAAGACACCCGTGAGCTGCTCGACAACGTGCAGTATTCGCCGAGTCGCGGCCGCTTCAAGGTCTACCTGATCGACGAAGTGCACATGCTCTCCACCAGCTCCTTCAACGCCCTGTTGAAGACGCTGGAGGAGCCGCCGCCCCATGTGAAATTCCTCCTGGCCACCACCGACCCGCAGAAGCTGCCGGTCACCGTGCTGTCGCGCTGCCTGCAGTTCTCCCTGAAGAACATGCCGCCGGAGCGGGTGGTGGAGCATCTGACTCACGTCTTGACCGCCGAGAACGTACCGTTCGAGGACGATGCGCTGTGGCTGCTGGGGCGTGCCGCCGACGGCTCGATGCGCGACGCCATGAGCCTGACCGACCAGGCCATCGCCTTCGGCGAGGGCAAGGTGCTGGCTGCCGATGTGCGCGCGATGCTCGGCACGCTGGATCACGGCCAGGTCTACGGTGTGCTGCAAGCGTTGATCGAAGGTGACGCGCGGGCGTTGATCGAGGCGGTACGCCATCTGGCCGAGCAGGGCCCGGACTGGAACGGCGTGTTGGCGGAGATGCTCAACGTCCTGCACCGCGTGGCCATCGCCCAGGCGCTGCCGGATGCCGTGGACAACGGCCAGGGTGATCGCGAACGCGTGCTGCAACTGGCCCAGGCGCTGCCGGCCGAGGACGTGCAGTTCTACTACCAGATGGGCCTGATCGGCCGCCGCGATCTACCGCTGGCGCCGGATCCGCGTGGCGGCTTCGAGATGGTGCTGCTGCGCATGTTGGCCTTCCGTCCGGCCGATGCCGACGATGCGCCAAGGATCACGCTAAAGCCCTTGGGGATCAGCCAGGCCACTGCTGATTCCCAACCGAAGCCAGTGGCCGGCACCGCTATGCCGGCTCCTGTGGTTTCTGCTCCCGCTGCTGCTGTGGTTTCAGCACCGTCTGTGCCCGTCTCTCCAGCAGTGGCCGAAGTCCGTCCGGTCGCGCCAGCTTCGAGCAGCGAGCCTGTCGTGAGTGAACCCGTCCCGCCTGTTGAGGCCCCGGTTGCGACCGCCCCCAGCCTGCTGCCCGAGCCAGAGCCCGAGATCGCTGCTCCTGCGGCTGCCGTCGATGTGCCCTGGGAGACCGCCAAGGCCGCGGAACCGGCAGTCGCAGCCGTTCAGCCTGTCGTCGCGCCAGAGCCTGTAGCGGTGGAGGTTGAAGCAGTTGCCGAGTCCGCTCCGAGCGAGGTCGTGCAGCCTGTGGTGGATGCTGACGGCGGTGACGACGAGCCACCGCCCGGCGACTACGACTATGTCGAGATGGACGCGGAAACGCTCGACTACGATTTCGGCCAAGCCGAGGCCGAGGCGCCAGCGGTTGCAGAACCCTTGCCGGCCGCCAAACCGGCTACCGGCCTGGCGGCAGAGTGGTTGTCGCTGTTCCCGCAGCTTGGCCTGGGCGGCATGACCGGCAGCATCGCCGCCAACTGCACGCTGATCGAAGCCAATGGCGACGACTGGCTGCTGCACCTGGACCCGGCGCACAGCGCGCTGTTCAATCCGACCCAGCAGCGCCGTCTCAACGACGCGCTGAACCAGCTGCAGGGGCGCAGCATCAAATTGCGCATCGAGCTGTGCAAGCCGGAGCAAGAGACGCCGGCGCAGGCCGCAGCCCGTCGCCGCGCCGAACGCCAGCGCAGCGCCGAGGCCTCGATCCATGCCGACCCGCTGGTGCAGCAGATGATTCAACAGTTCGCCGCCAAGGTGCGCGACGACAGCATCGAACCTATCGATACCCCCAGCTAACACCCCCGAACACCGAGGATACCGACATGATGAAAGGTGGCATGGCAGGCCTGATGAAGCAGGCCCAGCAGATGCAGGAAAAGATGCAGAAGATGCAGGAAGAGCTGGCCAATGCCGAAGTCACCGGCCAGTCCGGCGCCGGCCTGGTCAGCGTGGTGATGACCGGGCGTCATGACGTCAAGCGCATCACTCTGGATGACAGCCTGATGCAGGAAGACAAGGAAGTGCTGGAAGACCTGATCGCCGCCGCGGTGAATGACGCTGTGCGCAAGGTCGAGCAGAACAGCCAGGAGAAGATGGCCGGCATGACGGCGGGGATGCAGCTGCCCCCCGGCTTCAAAATGCCCTTCTGATCCTGTGACGCCCAGTCGGCACGCATTACTGCGTTGCGAAAGGCCCCGAGCATCCTCATTTACAGACGTAAACTCCGGTGCTCGCGGCCTTTCGCGCCTTGTACTGCATACCGTCTGGTCGCCCCGTGGTGATGGTGTGCAAAACGCACCCGTTCGTAGGGTGGGCTTTAGCCCACCAGATCATTGCCCGCCAACTTTGCAGGACTTCCATGAGCTTCAGCCCTCTGATTCGCCAGTTGATCGACTCCCTGCGCATCCTGCCCGGTGTCGGGCAGAAGACGGCGCAGCGCATGGCGCTGCAGCTGCTCGAGCGTGATCGCAGCGGCGGTCAGCGCCTGGCGCAGGCGCTGAATGCGGCGATGGAAGGTGTGGGGCACTGCAAGCGCTGCCGCAGCCTGAGCGAGGACGAGGTCTGCCAGCTGTGCCTGGACGAACGTCGCGACGACAGCCTGCTGTGCGTGGTCGAGGGGCCTATGGATGTGCATGCCGTGGAGCAGACCGGCTTTCGCGGCCGTTACTTCGTGCTCAAGGGGCACCTGTCGCCACTCGATGGCCTCGGTCCCGAGGCCATCGGCATTCCCGAGCTGCTGGAGCGGATCGAGGCCGGTGCCTTCAGCGAGGTGATCCTCGCCACCAACCCGACGGTAGAGGGCGAGGCCACGGCGCACTACATTGCGCAGATCCTCGCCGGCAAGGGCCTGGTCGCTTCGCGCATCGCCCATGGCATGCCCCTGGGTGGCGAACTGGAGCTGGTCGATGGCGGCACTCTGGCGCATGCCCTGGCCGGTCGGCGTCCGATCAGTCTGTAAGTCCTCGGAACCTTCCAACTCGGAGTGCCTGTGATCACCGACACTCTGCACCGTATCGCTCTGCTGCTCCTGCTGGGAGCGCCCCTGGTCGCCCAGGCCCAATGCCCGACCGGGCAGATACAGGTCTGTCTGGGCGGTTCCTGCCTGTGCGTGCCCGATCCGGTACGCGTTCGTGAAGACGGCCTGAACATGGCGGCGGCGCGCCTGGAAGCCTGGCTGCTGCAATCGCGTCAGGCGGCGCTGCGGGCCGGTACCGAGCCGATCCCTCTGATGATTCGCGCGCAGCTCGCGCCCTTCTACGACGATGCCTTGCTCGATGAAGTGCGCTTTCGCGTGGGCATCACCGACGAGATGGACGCCGCCACCGTCATGTTGCAGAACCCGGATGTGCAGGCCGTGACGCTGGTGGATGTGGTGGTGTTTCGCGATGCCGAGGCAGCCGCCAGCGATGCCGCGCTCTGGGCGCACGAGCTGTGGCATGTGCAGCAGTACCGCGACTGGGGCACGGCCGAGTTCGCCCGCCGCTACACCCGTGACTTCCAGTCGGTGGAAGGGCCGGCGTACGAGATGCAGGCGCGGGTCAGGCGGGCGCTGCGTTAGCGGAGCAGTCTGCTGCGCAGTGATGCTCTGCCAGGGCAGCCAGGGCGCTGTGGTCCATCGTGTAGGCGATCCACTTGGTATCGGGTTGTCCGCCCAGGCGCTGATAGAAGCGCTCGGCTTTTTGGTTTCCCGCCAGCACATCCCACTTCAATCGGCCCGCGCCGCGAGTCTTTGCCCAGCGGGCCACTGCGGCCAGCAACTGTTCGCCCAGTCCCTGGCTGCGTGCATCAGGGGCCACGTATAGCTCCTTGAGTCGAACCGTCGGGCGCAGGTCATAGGTGAAGGTGAGCTCCTGAGTTACGGCATAGCCGAGCAGTCGTTCCGAGGCCTGTGCCACGAATATCCGGCACTGGGGTTCAGGTGCGAATGCGCGGGCAGTCAGTTGCTCCTCGTCCACCGCGAAATCCTCCAGGTAGTCCTCGAAGCGCGCCAGCTCACGCATCAGCGGGAGCAGGGCGGGCACATCCTCGGCCCGCGCCTCGCGCACACATGGGCTCAACATGCGCAGGTAAAGGTAGGGCGGGCTTGCTGCGGGCTTTGCGCGCCGGTCAGGCTCAGGCCTTCGTCCAGCCAACCCGTGACACCGCCGAGCATCTCCTTTACCGCGAAACCCAATCCGGCCAGGCGCACGGCAGCGCGGTGCACGCCATTGCAGTGTGGGCCGGCGCAGTAGACGACAAACAGTGTGTCGCTTGGATATCCGGCCATGAACTCCGCGCTCATCAGGCGATGGGGGATGTTGATCGCGCCGGGTACGTGGCCAGCGGCGTAGGCGGCTTCTCCGCGCACGTCGACCAGCACGTAGTCGACCTCGCCCGCCTGCTGGCTGGCATGCACGTCCGAGCAGTCGGTCTCGAAGGCCATGCGCTGGGTGAAATGGGCAATTGCGGTTTCCGGGCTGGCAGCAGGGTGCTGACGAACGAGGCTGGGCATGGTGACTCTCCATCGGTTGAGTGATGGCGCCACTGTATCCAGCGCGCATCCTGCTCTAAAGTGGCGTGCAAGACAGTAACTGGTAAGTTTCCGCCAAATGCACGACGATCCCGGCCTGGTGGCCATCCTGGCTTACGATGGCCTCTGCACCTTCGAGTTCGGCATTGCCGTGGAGATCTTCGGTCTCCCCCGGCCCGAGTTCGATTTCCCCTGGTACCGCCATTGCATCGTTGGCCTGGACAACGGCCCCATGCGCGCCATGGGCGGTATCCAGATACTCGCCGAGGCAGGACTGGAGCGCCTGGCCGAGGCGCGCACCATTGTCATCCCCGGCTGGCGTGACCGCGCCGAGGTTCCCCCCGAGCCTTTGTTGTCCGCCCTGCGCGACGCTCATGGACGTGGCGCTCGGCTGGTTTCCATCTGTTCCGGCGTTTTCGTCCTGGCTGCCAGCGGCTTGCTGGACGGTCGACGCGCTACTACCCACTGGCGCTACGCCGAGGAGCTGGCACGTCGTTTCCCCGCTGTCGAGGTGGATCCAGACGTGCTTTATGTCGATGCCGGCTCGCTCATCAGCTCGGCTGGTAGTGCCGCCGGTATCGATGCCTGCCTGCACCTGGTGGCGCGAGACTTCGGTACCCAGGTTGCCAACACCGTAGCCCGGCGCCTGGTGATGTCGCCTCAGCGGGCCGGTGGCCAGGCACAGTTCATTCCGGCCCCGGTGGCCCGGGCGCCGCGCAGCGACCTCTCCACCCTGATGCAATGGGCGCGGCAGCACTTGCATAAGCCTCTGGAAGTGAGCCAGCTGGCACGTCGCGCTGCCATGAGCGAGCGCACCTTCCTGCGCCGTTTCAGTGAGGCCACAGGCATGACGCCCAAGGCCTGGCTGCAGCACGAGCGCCTGGCACGTGCCCGTGAACTGTTGGAGAGCGGCACGGATGGCAGTGAGCGCATCGCTGAGCTGTGCGGTTTTCGCTCGGTGGAGAGTTTCCGTGTGGCCTTTCGCAACGCTGTCGGGCTACCGCCTTCGGCTTACCGCGAGCGTTTCGGTGTGACGCACGCATCCTGATCCGCGGGTAGTCTCAGCTTGAAAACCAAGCAAGCGCTAGGTTAGGGTGGCCGAAACAATAACGGGAGAACCCCGCATGGCCGCCCCTCAGTCGTACTTCGATGATTCCCATCAGCTGATTCGCGACTCCGTTCGGCGTTTCGTCGAGCGTGAGATCCTCCCGCATATCGATGAGTGGGAGGAGACCGAGGAGTTCCCTCGCGAGCTTTATCGGAAGGCGGGCGCGGCGGGCATCCTCGGTATCGGCTATCCCGAACAGTACGGCGGCAGCCATGAGGGCGATGTGTTCGCCAAGGTCGCGGCCAGCGAGGAGTTGATGCGCTGCGGTTCCGGCGGCCTGGTGGCCGGGCTCGGTTCGCTGGATATCGGCTTGCCGCCCATCGTCAAGTGGGCCAAGCCCGCCGTGCGCGAGCGCGTGGCGCCGCAGGTGCTGGCCGGCGAGAAGATCATGGCACTGGCGGTGACCGAGCCCTCCGGTGGCTCCGACGTGGCCAACCTCAAGACCCGCGCCGTGCGCGATGGTGATCACTACCGCATCAGTGGCAGCAAGACCTTCATCACCAGCGGCGTACGCGCCGACTACTACACGGTGGCGGTGCGCACGGGGGGCGAAGGTTTTGGCGGCGTCAGCCTGTTGCTGGTGGAGAAGGGCACCCCGGGTTTCAGCGTCGGCCGCAAGCTGAAAAAAATGGGCTGGTGGGCGTCCGACACCGCCGAGCTGTTCTTCGACGACTGCAAGGTGCCGGTGGAGAATCTGATCGGCGTGGAGAACGCCGGCTTCGCCTGCATCATGGCCAACTTCCAGAGCGAGCGTCTGAGCCTGGCGATCATGGCCAACATGACTGCGCAGCTGGCGCTGGAGGAGTCGCTGAAATGGGCGCGCGAGCGCCAGGCGTTCGGCAAGCCGGTGGGCAAGTTTCAGGTGCTCAAGCACCGCCTGGCCGAGATGGCCACGCAGCTCGAGGTGTCCCGCGAATTCACCTACCGCCAGGCCGCGCAGATGGCGGCCGGCAGGAGCGTGATCAAGGAAATCTCCATGGCCAAGAACTTCGCCACCGATATCGCCGACCGCCTTACCTACGATGCCGTGCAGATCATGGGTGGCATGGGTTACATGCGCGAATCTCTCGTCGAGCGGCTGTACCGCGACAACCGCATCCTTTCCATCGGTGGCGGCACGCGCGAGATCATGAACGAGATCATCGCTAAGCAGATGGGGTTGTAGAGGCGGCATTTGGGCCTCAATGGCGCGAATCTCTCGTCGAGCGGCTGTATCGCGACAATCGCATCCTTTCCATCGGCGGTGGCACGTGCGAGATCATGAACGAGATCATCGCCAAGCAGATGGGGTTGTAGCCGCGGCCTCAGCCGTGATCAGCCTGGTACTGGTCGCGGAAGGGCTCGCGCAAGGCTGGATCTCAGGAAGCTTGCTGATTCTGCGCCGCCTGCCGCAGGCGGGCGATATCGCGCTGCGGCGGGGCGCCGAACAGGCGGCTGTATTCGCGGCTGAACTGCGAAGGGCTCTCGTAGCCCACGCGGTAGCTGGCCGCGGCCGCCTCGAGGTTATCGCACAGCATCAGCCGGCGAGCCTCCTGCAGGCGCAGTTGCTTCTGATATTGCAACGGGCTGAAGGCGGTGACGGCCTTGAAGCGATGATGCAGGGTCGATGGGCTCAGGTTGACTTCGCGGGCCAGCTCTTCGATGCGCAGCGGCTGGTCGAAGTTCTTGCGCAGCCACTCGATGGCCCTGGAGATGCGCTGGCTCTGGCTGTCGGCGACCACCACTTCATGCAGGCGGTGGCCCTGCGGGCTGAGCAGCATCCGATAGAAGATCTCGCGCAGGGCCAGTGGCGCCAGCATGGCGATGTCGCGCGGGGTTTCCAGCAGACGCAGCAGGCGGATCACTGCATCCAGCAGGCGCGGATCGAGGCGGTCGAGAAACAGTGCGCGTTGCGAGGCTGCATCAGGCGCCGGGATGGGCGGCATCTCGGTCAGCAGGCTGCTGATCAGGGCCGGGTCGATCTCCAGCGCGAGACTCAGGTACGGCGCCTCCGGACTGGCTTCGATCACCCGGCCGGTGACCGGCAGCATCACCGACGCTACGAGGTAATTGAGCGGATCGTAGACAT
Source organism: Pseudomonas sp. GD04158 (assembly GCF_029834875.1). Lineage (NCBI taxonomy): Bacteria > Pseudomonadati > Pseudomonadota > Gammaproteobacteria > Pseudomonadales > Pseudomonadaceae > Pseudomonas > Pseudomonas sp. GD04158. The sequence goes on from NZ_JAODYT010000008.1 coordinate 97,669, forward strand.
AGAGCTCGTCGCCCAGACGTATCTCCTTGCGACCCTGCGCGATGATGCACAGGCAGGGATCGTAAACCGTCTGCATCGGCAGGCTTGGCGAGGTGGCGCGCGCCAGTTTTAGGCCTGGAATGGCCGTGAGGTGCAACCCGTCGTCAGGCACGAAGCGCTCAACCAGGCGGGCCATTTCGTGGCTGAGTTCAGCGAGTGGGGTATCGAGGGTTGCAGCGGTAGCAAGGGGTGACTGCATGATGAGCCTCCTGGAAGTCAGCGAAGCCTAGCCAGGTTTTTCAGGCAAGTCATGAGGGGTAGCAGGATTAGGCAAATATTTGCCAGTAATGGGCAAATGGCGGGTGATACAGAGTATTTCAAGCTGTCTTGCAACTTTGTGCACCTGCCTGGTGCAAATTCCGAGGCTGCAGTTTTAGGCAAGAATCTGCCAGTAATCGACTAACGCCCTGGTGACCTTCCTCTTAATCTCTGTAGCCATCGCGCCGTTCCTCTGTGTCGGCCCGAAGCCATGCATTAGCGATGTACCCGCTGAGCGGTGCCCCACCTGTCAATCAAGGAGCGAACCATGTCCAGCAAATGGTTGATCGCGCCACTGACGCTACTGCTGCTTGCCACGGCCTGGCTCGATTCCCGAGTAGGTGGCAATGCGGCTTTCTCCGAGCCGCAGGCAGCGCCCCATGTGTTGCAGCGACACGCTGCCGGTATGTACTGACTCATTCCAGGAGGTTGCCATGAGCATCATTCACCGTATGACCGTTCGCGCCCGTCAGGGTCGCTCGACCCGGTTGGGGCAGTGCCTGGCGCGGCTGGACGACGTAGGTCGGGACATTCCCGGTTGCCTGCGCCTGCGGATTTTCTCGCTGCGCAGTGATCCGCTGACCTGGCAGGTAGAAGGGCAATGGCGCTCGGCGGCGGCGCGAGAAGCCTTTCTCGGCAGCGAAGGTCTGCGCCGGGTATTGGCGCAGGCGATAGACGAAGCGCTGTTCACCCACCTCGAATGTGCTGTGGAGCTGCAGCAGCAGGTGGCCTGACTCGGCTGCGGGTAGTCTTTCGCAGGGTGCCCTCGAGCCGCTCGAGCTTGCCTTTGTGAATTTATCTCTATAGATTTTCATGAAATTAATTATTTTAAATTTCATGAGTCGTCTATGTTTCGCCACGCCAGTGAGCACGTCGACAGCTACTACGCCCATAGCTGCAAGGAGCGACTGACGCCGTATCCCGCTTTGCAGGGGCAACTGCAGTGCGATGTGCTGGTCATCGGCGCCGGCTTCAGTGGCCTGCATACCGCCTTGCGCCTGGCCGAGGCTGGGAAGCGGGTGATCGTTCTGGAAGCCAGTCGCGTGGCCTGGGCCGCCTCCGGACGCAATGGCGGGCAGGCGATTCTCGGCTGGTCCTGCGATATGCCGCCGCTGGAGAAAACGCTCGGCATCGAGCGTGCTCGCCGCCTGTGGGACGGCATGGCCTGGGCTGCGCGGGAGCTGCGCGAATTGCCGCAGCGCCATGGCTTCGATTGCGATTACCGCCGTGGCCATCTGTGGACGGCGGTGCTGCCAAGGCGGGTGGCGTTGCTGCATGAATGGCAGGAGGAGGCCGCCTACAAGTGGGGGCACCGCGCGCTGCAGTTCGTCTCCCGTCAGCAGATGCCGGAGTGGGTCGCCAGCGAGCGCTATCACGCCGGCCTTTACGACCCTGAGGCCGGGCATCTCAACCCGCTCAAGCTGGCGCTTGGCCTGGCCGAGGCTTTCATTCGCGCCGGTGGGCAGATCTTCGAACAGAGTCGCGCGCTGAGTCAGGACAAGCAGGGTTCAGGCTACCGCGTGCGTACCGAGCAGGGCAGCGTGCAGGCCGACAATCTGGTGCTGGCCTGCAATACCTATATCGACGATCTGGAGCCACGCCTGGCGCGGCGCATCCTGCCAGTCGGCACCTACCAGATCGCCACCGAACCGTTGGGCGCCGAGCGGGCCGAGGCATTGCTGCCGCGCAATGCCTGCGTCACCGACAACCAGTTCGTGCTCGACTATTTCCGCCGTACGCCGGATCACCGCCTGCTGTTCGGTGGCGGTTGCACCTATCTGGGCGGCTTGCCGAAGGACATGGCGGCGGCGACGCGGCCGTTCCTCGAACGCGTCTTCCCGCAACTGTCGGGCGTGGCCATCGACTTCGCCTGGGGCGGGCATATCGACGTCACCCGTGCGCGTACGCCGGATGTCGGCGGCGAGAATGGTCGCTACTGGCTGCAGGGCTTCTCCGGGCATGGCGTGTTGCCCACGCTCGCGGCTGCGCGGGCGGTCAGTGACGCGATTCTCGGCAATGACGATGAACTGGCGCTGTACCGGCAACTGCGCAATCCCGCCTTTCCCTTCGGCGAGCGCCTGGCGGCTCCCCTGGAGGCCATCGGCAAGGCCTGGTATCGCCTGCGGGACTACTTCTGAAATGGGCAGCTTCCGATGATGGACAAGCATGAAGAAATGGCGGCGCTGGCCGTCCTGATTCACGACCTGCGCAAGCACAAGAAGGTCACCCTCAACGAGCTGGCCGAACGCATCGGCCGTTCCGTGGGCTTTCTGTCACAGGTCGAGCGTGGCCTGTCGCGCCCCACAGTGGCGGACCTGACGGCGATCAGCGAGGCGCTCGACGTGCCCACCACCTATTTCTACAACCTGCCCAAACCCAAGGCGCTGGATTGGGTCACCCGCCCGGACGAGCGCCGCACCCTGTACCTGGCCGGTGGCATCACCGACATCATGGCCTCGCCCACCCTGCAGGGCGCCTTCATGGTGGTCGACAGCCTGCTCGAACCTGGCGCCAGCAGTGGCGAGCGACAGATGAGCGACCGTTCGGAGCAGGCCGGCTACGTGCTCGAAGGCCAGCTGACCCTGTGGCTGGGCGAGGACGAACAGAGCGCCACCCTGTATCCCGGCGACGCCTTCCAGGTGCCGAGCTACGCGCGCCTGCGCTATGCCAACCAGGGTGAAACGCCTGCGCGCGTGCTGTGGATCTACACCTGAACCTACTCGTGAACCGGAAACAATCATAATGAACGCCACCCGAGTCGAGCTGCTCGATGAAGTCCGCCAATTCCGCCAGGCCCACCCCGAGGTGCGCTTCGTCGACCTGATCTGCCTGGACATCCCCGGACATTTCTACGGCAAGCGCTATCCCATCGAGATGCTGGAAAAGGTCGCCGCCGGCAGCGCCCTCAAGCTGCCGCAGAACTGCGTGCTGTTGGGTGCCCAGGGCGGGCTCTACGAGATCGGCGACTATTGCTTCCATGACGGAGACCCGGACGCGCCTCGCCGCTTGATTCCCGGCACGCTCAAGCTGGTGAACTGGGAGCGCCAGCCGCTGGGGCAGATGCTGATCAGCTCCGACGGCACCGAAGCGCCCATCGAGTTCGAGCCGCGCGAGGTGCTGGCGCGCGTGGTGCAGCGCCTGGCAGCGCGCGGCATTCGTCCGGTGGTGGCCTTCGAGCTGGAGTTCTACCTGTTCGACAAGGCGCTGAAGGACGGTCTGCCGCAGTACCCGCGCGATGATCTGAGCGGCGATGCCGACGACCAGCCGAACATGCACATCGAGCGTCTCTCGCGCTTCGCCGAGGTGCTCGACGACATCACCGAAACCGCGCGTCTGCAGGGCATCGATACCACGGTGATCACCGCCGAGATCGGCCCGGGGCAGTTCGAGATCAACTTCAGCCATAATGCCGACCCGATGCAGGCGGCCGACTGGTCGGCGCTGTTCTGCCGGCTGACCCGTGGCGTGGCGCTCAAGTACGGCCATCGCGCCAGCTTCATGGCCAAGCCCTACCTGCAGTATCCAGGCAGCGGCATGCATATCCACGTCAGCCTGTACGACGAGGCCGGCAACAACCTGCTGGCCCGCGACGAGCAGCGTCCGTTGCGGCATGCCGTGGCCGGTTGCCTGGAACTGCTGCCGGAGCTGATGCCGATCTACGCACCGAATCACAACAGCTACCGTCGCTTCGGCGCCCAGGTGAACTCGGCGAGCAAGGCCAGCTGGGGCTTCGAGGATCGCGACGCCTGCGTGCGCATCCCCGAGTCGGACACGCGCAACCTGCGCCTGGAGTTCCGCCTGCCGGGGGCCGACGCCAATCCCTATCTCGTGCTGGCGGCTTTGCTGACCAGCATCGAGCAGGGGCTCGACGCCCAGGTCGAGCCCATCGCACCGCTCAATGACGACCGCCAAAGCGGCGTCGACTTTCCCAAGGACATGCTCGACGCCGTGCGCCGCATGCAGGCCAGCGAGCGCGTCGCGGCCGGCCTCGGCAGCGAGTTCGTCATGGTCTATTGCGAGAACAAACGCCAGGATCACCTGGCCTTCATGCACGACATCAGCCCGCGCGAATACCGCTGGTACCTGTGATGTCACGGATCGAAGGAGGCGACATGAACCACTCGAAAACCGCACACTGGCAGGCCCTGAGCCAGGCCCACCACCTGGCGCCGTTCAGTGACTACAAGCAGCTGGCCGAGAAGGGCCCGCGCATCATCACTGAAGCGAAGGGCGTGCACCTGTGGGACAGCGAGGGCAACAAGATCCTCGATGGCATGGCCGGCCTGTGGTGCGTGGCGGTGGGCTATGGCCGCGAGGAGCTGGTCGAAGCTGCTTCCAAGCAGATGTTGCAGCTGCCGTTCTACAACACCTTTTTCCAGACCGCCCACCCGCCGGTGCTGGAGCTGGCCCACGCCATCTCCCAGCTGGCACCGGCCGGCATGAACCACGTGTTCTTCACCGGTTCGGGCTCCGAAGGCAACGACACCATGCTGCGTCTGGTGCGCCACTACTGGGCGTGCAAGGGGCAGCCTGCGAAGAAGATCATCATCGGTCGCGAGAACGGCTACCACGGCTCCACCGTGGCCGGCGCCAGCCTCGGCGGCATGAAGTTCATGCACGAGCAGGGCGACCTGCCGATCCCCGGCATCGCCCATATCCCGCAGCCCTACTGGTTCGGCGAGGGCGGCGACCAGTCGCCGGAGGAGTTCGGCATCTGGGCCGCCGATCAGCTGGAGAAGAAAATTCTCGAGCTGGGCGAAGAGAACGTTGCCGCCTTTATCGCCGAGCCGATCCAGGGCGCCGGTGGCGTGATCATCCCGCCCGAGACCTACTGGCCGCGGATCAAGGAGATCCTGGCCAAGCACGACATTCTGTTCGTCGCCGATGAAGTGATCTGCGGCTTCGGCCGTACCGGTGAGTGGTTCGGCAGCCAGTACTACGACCTCAAGCCGGACCTGATGACCATCGCCAAGGGCCTCACCAGCGGCTACGTGCCGATGGGTGGGCTGATCGTCAGTGACAAGGTGTTCGAGGTGATCGAGGCGCATGGCGACTTCAACCACGGCTTCACTTACTCCGGCCACCCGGTGGCGGCGGCGGTGGGGCTGGAGAACCTGCGCCTGCTCCGGGAAGAAGGCATCGTACAGCGGGTGAAGGCAGACACCGCGCCTTACCTGCAAAAGCGCCTGCGTGAACTGGCGGATCATCCGCTGGTGGGCGAAGTGCGTGGCGTCGGCATGCTCGGCGCCATCGAGCTGGTGCAGGACAAGGCCACGCGCAAGCGTTTCTCGGGTGATCTAGGGGTGGGCATGATCTGCCGTGGCCACTGCTTCAACAACGGTCTGATCATGCGCGCCGTGGGCGACACCATGATCATCGCGCCACCCCTGGTGATCAGCTCTGCCGAGATCGATGAGCTGGTGGCGAAAGCGCGCAAGTGTCTGGATCTGACCTGGGAGCAGGTTCGCGGTCTGGCGTAATTCAAGAAGGTGCGCGCGGCGCGCACCGGCCAGCCAAATAAAAACCCCGCGACCGGTGACGGTGGCGGGGTTTCGTTTTTCAGCCGCTTACTTGAGGCTGTTCTTCAGCGTTTGCGCGGCCTGATCCATGGCGGAGCGTACCGCCGGGACTTCAGCCAGCACGTTGAGCAGGCCGTAGTCGTGGATCATGCCGTTGTAGCGTACGGTGGTCACCGGCACACCGGCGGCGTCCAGGCGGCGGGCGTAGGCTTCGCCTTCGTCGCGCAGCACGTCCATCTCGGCGGTCTGCACCAGCGCTGGCGGCAGGCCCTTGAGCTGTTCCAGGCTGGCGCGCAGCGGCGATGCATGGATCTCGTTACGCTGCTTGGGGTCGGTGGTGTAGTTGTCCCAGAACCATTCCATCATGCCGCGGGTCAGGAAGTGGCCGTCGGCGAACTGGTTGTAGGAGGCGTTGTTGAAATTGGCATCGGTCACCGGCCACAGCAGCACCTGAGCGCGCAGTTTGGGTGTGCCGGCTTCCTTGGCCTTGATGGCCACCACGGCCGCCATGTTGCCGCCGACGCTGTTGCCGGCCACGGCCAGACGCGAACCGTCGACACCGATCTTGCTGCCGTTCTCAGCCACCCACTTGGTGGCGGCGTAGGCCTGGTTGATCGCGGTCGGATACTTGGCCTCCGGCGATCGCGTGTAGTCGACGTAGATCGCCGCGGCGCCGGAGCCCACCACCAGATCACGGATCAGACGTTCGTGAGTTGGGTAGTCACCCAGCACCCAGCCGCCGCCATGGAAGAACATGAAGCCGGGCAACACACCCTGGGCATCTTCAGGGCGTACCACTTTCAGGGTGATCGATTGACCGTTCACCTGGATCACCTGGGTGTCCACCTTGATGCCGGACAGGTCCACCTCGACGCTGGCCTGAGCGCCCACCAGCACAGCGCGGGCATCCTTGGGCGAGAGGGTTTCCAGCGGCTGGCCACCACCGCTTGCCAGCGCATTGAGAAAGCCCTGGGTGGTGCGCTCGACGCCGGCGCTGCCGGCGGCGAAGCTGCTGCTTACAGCCAGGGCAAGCAGCCCGGCGGTCAGAGTGCGCGAGATGTTCATGATCAAACTCCTGTAGGTAGAGGGCTGCCGGGATCAGTTCTGGTTGGCGCAAACGTTGGAGAGCTGCTCGTAGCTGAGCGTTTCCACTTCACCCGCACTGTTGCGGTAGGTCATCTTCGCCGTCACGACTTCGCACTGCGGGCTGTTGGGTACCTCGATGGAAATCACCTTGGCGATATCCAGATCCAGGCCGTAGCGGTACTGCGTGGCGTCAGCGCTCTGGGCGAAGGCGCCGAGCGATACGCTGAGCGAAAGGGCGGTCAGGGCGGTGGCGAACAGGGTGCGGGTTTTCATGGCGATTCTCCTCTTGGGCTGCGCTCAGGGAGGACCGTGAGCGCTTTGCCTTAGCTGTCAGATGATGGTCAAAGTGACGTCGATGTTGCCGCGGGTGGCGTTGGAGTACGGGCAGACGATGTGCGCGCGATCCACCAGGGTTTGTGCCGCTTCAGCGTCCAGGCCCGGCAGGCTGATGCGCAGTTCCACTTCGATGCCGAAACCGGTGGGAATCGGGCCGATGCCGACGGTGCCTTCGATGAAGGTGTCAGCCGGGATGCTCAGCTTGTCGCGGGCGGCGACGAACTTCAGAGCGCCGAGGAAGCAGGCGGAGTAGCCGGCAGCGAACAGTTGTTCCGGGTTGGTGCCGTTACCGCCTGCGCCGCCGAGTTCTTTCGGGGTGGTCAGAGCGATGTCCAGGATGCCGTCGGAGGAGACGGCACGGCCTTCACGGCCGCCAAAGGCTTCAGCGGTAGCGCGGTAGAGAACGTTTTCGATAGTCATGGCGGTAATCCTCGATTAGGTAGTTGAAATGGATTGGCTCGCTAATGTTTTGTGCGCTAACCGTTTCCATGGAGTGAACTCTATTGCGCAAATGTTTTGTGCGCAATGTAAATATTAAGATTACTTGGCTATAAGAAAATTGCTTAATGGAATAAGTGCGCTGACGAGGTATCGGTGATACCCCCGGCTTGGCAGGAGAAAGGTGACGCGTCTTTCCGGGGGGAGCTGCCAGGCTTGCCCGTCAAAGCGCCAGCTGTGTCTGCTGCGATAGCAGCGCGCCCTCCAGTTCCAGCAACTGCTGCTTGCGCGGCAGGCCGCCGGCGTAGCCTGTCAGGCTGCCGTTGCGGCCGATCACTCGATGGCAGGGCACGATGATGGAGATGGGGTTGGCACCGTTGGCCGTGCCTACTGCGCGCACGGCATGGGGCCGGCCAATGACGCCGGCCAGCTCGGAATAGCTGCAGGTGCGGCCGTAGGGGATGGCCTGCAGGGCCTGCCAGACCGCCTGCTGAAAGGCCGTGCCGCGCGGGGCCAGGCGAACCTCGAAACGTCGGCGTTTGCCGGCAAAGTACTCGTCGAGCTGGCGGCACACGGCATCCAGCTCGCGGCTGGCGGGTTGCCAGCTTTCCTCGATGCGCCAGGGACGACTGTCCAGTTCCATCAGTAGTAGCTGCAGACCGTTTTCGTCGGCGGCAAGCAGCAGGGGGCCGACCGGGCTGTCGTGATAGCGATAGTGCATGGCTTCAACCTCCCGAATAGCAATGCCAGAGATGTGCGGCGGCATAAGCCCGCCATGGGCGCCAGGCTTCGGCGCGCAGGGTCAGGCGCCGTGCGTCGATGCCCGCCGCGCCCCACACCGGAGCCTTGAGCAGGCCCAGGTCGCTGGCAGGAAAGGCGTCGGCTTCGCCGAACGCGCGCAGGGCAATGTAGTGCGCCGTCCATGGGCCGATGCCGGGCAGGGCGCACAATTGCTCGATCAGCGCCGCGCTGCCGTGCTCGATGCTCAGTATCAGGCTGCCGTCGGCGATGCGCGTGGCGAAGTGCTGCAGGCACTGCACCCGCTTGCCGGGCATGCCGATTCCGCTCAGATCCGCCTCGGCCAGCGCCTGGGGCGTCGGGAACAGGTGGCTGATGCCCGGTGCGGCCGGGGTTTGCAGACGCGTGCCGATACGCTGTACCAGGCGCCCGACTATGGTGACTGCGGCCTTGACCGTGACCTGCTGGCCGACGATGGCGCGTACCGCCTGTTCGAAGGGATCGAAGGCCACCGGCAGGCGCAGGCCGGGATTGCGCAGCAGCAACGGGGCGAGCAGTTCGTCAGCGCTCAGGTGACGGGCGATGGTCTCGGGCTCGCTGTCGAGATCGAACATGCGCCGCACGCGCTGCTCGAGCGGATCCAGATGTGCGGGCGAGGCGATGCGGCAGCGCAGCTCCAGGGCGTTCTGTCCCGGCAGTGGGGCCACGCGCAGCCAGCCGGGGGCGCCGTCGATGCAGAAGCCGCGGCTGTAGCTGTCCGCGCTCAGCGCCTCCAGCCCGGGGATCGCGCGCAGGGCGAAGTGGCTGTGGAACTGTTGCCAGTCCCAGGGCGGCTGATAGGGCAGAAGCAGGGTGATGATGTTCATGGCTCGCACCCTAGCTCGCCGTTGGCGAGTTGTCAGCGCGAAGATGACTTTCAAACTGCGACGACCGGGTCTATGTGCGGATGGGCGGTGCGCACGGCGCACCCTACGTGGGTCGCGGGTGAGCGAAGCGTACGAACGGGCCTTCCGAGGGCGCGCCGCGCGCACCAGGAACCCAAAGAAGCATGGCAACCGGGGCCCGGCTGGTTGACTGGTGCGCATGACTCAGGCGGCCCGCTAACCCCTATGCGCCGCGCTGATAGCGTCCCGGCGTGGTGCCTTTCCAGCGCTTGAAGGCATGGATGAAGTTCGACAGCTCGCCATAACCCAGGCGCTCGGCGATCTCCTCCAGGCTCAGGCCGCCGGCGGCCAGCAGCTCATCGGCCAGGGCCTCGCGCACTTCGTCCTGCAGCGCGCGAAAGCTGCTGCCTTCCTCAATCAGACGCCGGCGCAGGGTACGGCTGCTCAGGTGCAGGCGGCTGGCGACCTGCTCCATATCGGCCATCTGTCCCGGCGTTTGCAGGAGGAGCTGGCGCACCCGTCCGGCCATGCCCTGGTGCCATTGATGGCGAGCCAGCAGCGTCTGACATTGCCGCTCGCAGGCGCTGACCAGCTGCGAATTGGCCCTTGGCAGCGGGTCGTCCAGCAGATCGGCGGAAAAGCCGAGGCGATTGTGCTGCGCGCCAAAGCACGGCACCTGGCCGAAGGCTTCGACAAAGGGGGTCATATCGCTTGGCGTGGCCTGGCGCAGCTCCACCGAGCGGATCGGCAGCGGACTGCCCAGCAGTTCACGCACCACCACCAGCGCACCGAGCATGTCGCGCTGCACGATGAAGTCGTGCAGCGCCGGCGGTAAGGCGCTGTCGTCGAAGTGCAGGCTGGCCACGCCATCCTCCAGGTTCAGGCTGATGCGGGTGAAGGCGTAGGTCAGGCCGTGATAGCGCAGCCCCAGTTCGGCAGCCTGGCGCACCGTGGCGCTGCTGAGAATGGCATAGCCCCAGGCGCCATAGGTGGTCAGGTGGTAGCGTCGGCCAGCCTGCAGGCCCAGATCAACCAGCTCCGGCAACGCTTCGAGCAGGTTGGCGATCAGCCGCAGCTCGCGTTCGGCATCCACTTCGCCGTGCAGGCTGGCCAGTTGCATCGGGTCCAGACCGGTGTCCTTCAGGCAGGCGTCCAGATTCAGGCCGAGATCGAGGCCCAACTGGGTGAGCAACTGGATGCTGACGATGCTGCGGCGTGGGGGCCAGGGCGGCGACATGGCTTGACCGAAAATCACAATATTCTGACCGACTATGCCATAACCGAAGCCCGCTTGCGCAAGTAGCATCCTGTCATCGCCAATCGGTCGGGGAGACCACAATGCACAACAACCCCCGCACAGGCGCGCCTTGGCGCGTGCTGATCATCGGCAGCGGTTTCGCTGGCCTGGGGCTGGCCATGCAGCTGCGCAGGGCCGGTGAGGATGACTTTCTGATACTGGAGAAGGCCGCCGATGTCGGTGGTACCTGGCGCGACAACCATTACCCCGGGGCGGCCTGCGATGTGCCATCGCACCTGTACTCGTTCTCCTTCGAGCCCAAGCACGACTGGTCGCGCAAGTTCGCGCCGCAGGCGGAAATTCATGCCTATATCCGCCAATGCGTGGACAACCACCGGTTGCGTCCGCACATCCGCCTGAATGCCGAGGTACAGGGCGCCGAATTCGACGCCGAACGCGGGCTGTGGCGGGTCGAACTGGTCGGCGGCGAGCATCTGGAAGCGCAGGCGCTGGTCAGTGCCTGCGGTCAGCTCAATCGCCCCGCCTACCCGGCACTGCCCGGCCTGGAGAACTTCCGTGGCGAGGCCTTTCACTCGGCGCGCTGGCGCCATGACCTGGACCTCAGCGGCAAGCGTGTGGCGGTGATCGGCACCGGCGCCTCGGCGATCCAGTTCGTTCCGCAGATCCAGCCGAAGGTGGCGCAACTGAGCCTGTTCCAGCGTTCGGCGGCCTATGTGCTGGCCAAGCCCGATCGCGCCTACCGCGCCTGGGAAATCGCGTTGATGCGCCGTGTGCCGCTACTGCAGCGCGCCGATCGCCTACTCAAGTACCTGCACCATGAGGTGCGGGCGCTGGCCTTCATCAGCATGCCCTGGGTGATGCGCCTGATGCGTGGCAGCTTCACCCGCCATCTGGCGCGGCAGATGCCCGATGCCGCCAAGCGTGCCCGGTTGCAGCCGGACTACCCCATGGGCTGCAAGCGCATACTGATCAGCAACGATTACCTTCCGGCCTTGGCCCAGGCCAATGTCGATATCGTCGACTCGGCCATCAGCGAGGTGCGCGAGCATTCCCTGGTCACCGCCGACGGACGCGAGCACCCCTGCGACGTGCTGATCTACGGCACGGGCTTCACCGCCAGCGACTTTCTTGCGCCCATGCGCATTCGCGGCCTCGGCGGCCTGGAGCTGAATCAGGCCTGGAAGGAGGGTGCCGAAGCCTACAAGGGCATCAGCGTCAGCGGTTTTCCCAATCTGTTCCTGCTCTACGGGCCGAATACCAACCTCGGGCACAGCTCCATCCTCTACATGCTGGAGAGCCAGTATCGCTACGTGCTTGGTTGCCTGCGTGCGCTGCGCGAGCAACAGCTACGCTACCTCGACCTGCGAATGGATGTGCAGCGCCGCTACAACCAGCGTCTGCAGCACGCCACCCGCCGAACGATATGGGCGCAGGGCTGCAACAGCTGGTATCAGAACGCCTCCGGCAAGCACACCAACAACTGGCCGGGCTACACCTTCACCTATCGCCATCTGACCCGTACACCGGAGCTTGCCGACTATGACTGCGTCCGCTGATTTCACCGCCCCAGCCGCCGAGCAGATGTTGTTGCGCGGCGTGTTGCGCGGCGCGCTGCGCCTGCTGTTCCGCGGTCTGGTACGTCCGCCGA
>NZ_JAODYT010000080.1:0-17429 GCF_029834875.1 Pseudomonas sp. GD04158
CGCACCGCTGAGCAACGCCTCGACCAGCACATCCAGCGCCAGGGCACTGGCCACCTCGCCGCGCTCGTGCCCGCCCATGCCATCGGCCAGGGCCCACAGGCCAAGGTCGGGACGGCAGATCAGGGCGTCCTCGTTGTGCGTGCGTACCTGGCCAGCCACGCTTTGCGCGGCGAAGACCACGGAGACAGGGGAAGGCTGGGACACGCGGTAAATCCTTGAGCGAACTGCGAATCGGCTCATGATGCGGCGGCGCGGCCGGGCTGTCACCGCCCGCAAGGCCGCAAATGCGCAGCCGTTAACCAAATGCGGTGGTTTAATGGAGCCCTCTTCCTGCCCCTTAAGCCCATGACCGCCCCGCACTTTCGCCGCCTTCCTCCGCCGCTGCGACCTCTGGCCGACAAGTTCTACCGCAGCCATCGCTCGCCGATGCGCAGCCAGGCGGGCGACGAGCTGTGGGTGGCACAGCGTGGCAGCGAGATCATCGCCGCCCTCAGCCTGCGCCCGGTAGCGGACGGCCAGTGGCTGACCGGCCTGTTCGTCGCACCCGGGCAACGCGGTCAGGGGCTGGCTGCCGGGCTGCTGCGATGCAGCCTGGCCGAGCACCCGGAAAGCGTCTGGCTGTTCTGCCATCCCGATCTGGGCCCGTTCTATCGGCGCCTGGGCTTCGATGACTGCCCGAGCCTGCCCCAGACGCTCGCCGAGCGACTGGCCCGTTACCAGCGCAGCAAGTCGCTGATCGCCCTGCGCGCTCACTGAACGACCCGTCGCAGGGAAAAATACTGGCACTTTGCTCAGGAATGCCCCTTGCCATAAGCGGTCAAAGCTCTGCATGCTTGTTTCATAACAACGAAAAGAAACGCTATGTCCATCCAGACCGCTCGCCTACTCAAGCGCCTGCGCAACGACTTCCAGCTGTCGATCATCACCCTGATGGGTCTGTTCGGCGTCATCGGCATCTCGCCCTATGCCGTTTACCGTCTGCTACATGGCAACTATCTGGTCGGCATTGCCGACACCATCATCGTTCTGTCCACGCTGTTCGCCGTGCTCTATGCCTGGGTCACTCGCGACACGGTCAAACCCGGTATCTACCTGGCCGCCGTGTTCTCTGTCGGTGCCACGCTGATCGCCATCAACCTGGGGGTCAACGGCCTGTTCTGGATCTATCCGCTGATTCTCTTCAACTTCTTCATGGTCACCCCGCGCAAGGCCCTGCTGGCCACCGCCCTGGTGCTGGTCAGCCTGGTCGCGCATGCCCTGCTGGTGCCCGGCAGCGTGTTCGAGAGCGACTACCAGATGGTCTCGTTCCTGGTCACCTGCATGATGGCCAGCGTGCTCAGCTTCATCTTCGCCGTGCGCACCCGCACCCAGCGCGACCAGCTGCAACTGCTGGCGATCCATGACCCGCTCACCGGCGCCCGCAACCGCCGGGCGATGAATGAAGAACTGAAGATCGCCATGGCCAGCCATCGCCGCCACAGCGACAGCTACGGCCTGCTGGTGATGGATCTGGACCATTTCAAACAGATCAATGATCGCTTCGGCCACCATGTCGGCGATCAGGTGCTGGTGGCCTTCGTCGAACTGATCAAGCGCTGCTCGCGCAAGGAGGATCGCCTGTTCCGTTTCGGCGGAGAGGAGTTTCTTCTGCTGCTACCCAATACCGAACTGCCGGGCCTGCAGGCGGCAGCACAGAATCTGCTCGGCCGGGTAGCACAGGAACTGAAAAGCCCGGGCGGCGCGGTGACGGTCTCCATCGGCGGCGCGGTGCTGCACAGCGGCGAGCACTGGGAAAGCTGGCTGCAGCGAGCCGACGAGAGCCTCTATCGCGCCAAGAGCGAGGGACGCAACCGCGCGGTGATCGCCGACGGCGCGACACCGCCGGCGAATGCCGCCAGGCACTGACACTCAGCGGCTGCGCTGCTGCTGATAACTGCCGCTACCCGGCTGGCGCTCTATGATCAGCCCGCCGGGGTACTCGATGGTCTGCCGAATGCCGCCGCGCGTCTCGCTGGAGTGGCTGCCGTAGCGGCTTTCCTGCCGCACGCTGCCCTGCGGCAGGCGCTGCCCGCCGTAGAGGTTGTGCTGCTCGTAACGCTCGTAACCGGAAACGCTGCCGCTGGCCCCGGGGCTGACGTAGCTCTTGGGAATGACGCGAATGGTCTGCGGCTGATCGGCGAACGCGGCAGCGGCGACGGATGCAGCCAGAATCATCAGGATCGAACGGATCAACATAGGCAACTCCCAGAAGGCTCGGCCTGCAGCCAAGCCAAGATGCACATTAGCTTCGACAGCACGGAGTGGGAATGTTGCAACGTCTGAGGACCCCATACGACAAAGGGCTAGCCGAAGCTAACCCTTTGATTTTCATGGTGCCGGAGACAGGAGTCGAACCTGCGACCTTCGCATTACGAATGCGCTGCTCTACCAACTGAGCTACACCGGCGAGAAGACGGCGGCATTATGCGAGCTGCAGCGCCGTGACTCAAGACGGCGGCGCTTCAGTTGTCGAGCAGTTCGATACGGTCGTCGTGAATGTGGATCAGGCCCTGCTTGTAGAGGCCGCCGATGGCCTTCTTGAAGTTGCCCTTGCTGACCCGGAACTGCTCGGCGATCGCCTCCGGCGGGCTCTTGTCGCCCAATGCCAGTACGCCGCCCTGCGCGCGCAGGCGTTCGATGATCTGCTCGGCCAGGCCGCTGGCAGCTTCGCGGCCGATGGGCTGCAGGCTCAGGCTGATCTTGCCGTCGGCGCGTAGCTCCTTGATGTAGCCCTTCTCGCGCATGCCGCTGCGGATGAACTTGAACAGTTCGTTCTTGTGAATCAGGCCCCAGTGCTTGCCGTCGATGATGGCCTTGAAGCCCAGGTCGGTCCGCTCGACCACCAGCAGATCGACTTCCTGGCCGACCTGATAATTGGCCGGCACCTTGTCCAGGTGGCGATCCAGACGCGCGGTGGCGGTAAGGCGGCGGGTGCGCTTGTCCAGGTACAGGTAGACCACGCAATAGTCGCCAATCTGCAGCGGGCGCTTCTCTTCGGAATGCGGCAGCAGCAGGTCCTTGGGCAGGCCCCAGTCGAAGAACAGGCCGACGCGGTTGATATCCACCACCTTGAGGCTGGCGAACTCGCCGAGCTGGATCTTCGGTTTCAGGGTGGTGGCGATCAGCTTGTCTTCACTGTCGAGGTAGATGAACACGTTGAGCCAGTCATCGACCTCGCTCGGCGTGTCCTTGGGGATGTAGCGCTTGGGCAGGAGGATTTCGCCATCCGCGCCACCGTCCAGGTACAGACCGAAGTCGGTGTGCTTGACCACCTGCAAAGAATTCATCCGCCCGATAACGGCCATCGTGTTCCACCTCGCCAAAACAGCCGGCCATTCTACCCGAGTTCAGGAGCCTCCGGGCTGGCAGCATGAGGAATCGACGGCCGGTAACTGGGAGCCGTAAGTGCCTGGAAAACAAGCTAGAAACGGCGATGAGGAACCACCTGCGAGCGGCCTGCGCTCATGTCGCGGGGCAATTGACCAAGCAGGAAGAGGCTCGTTGAGGCATAATGGCCGGCCGCCCATCTGAAAGAGATCAAGGTCATGGCCACCCTGCGCGTGAAGTCGTCCTCCAGCAAAGTCAGCAAGCCCGCCCCTGCCGTGGAAACCCGTGAATCCATCGAAGCTCAGGTAGCGGCCTTCCTGCAGGGCGGTGGCGAGATTCAGCAGATCGCCAAGGGCGTCAGCGGCCAGACCTACGGCGGCACCCGCCAGATCACCATCAGCAAGAAGTGATCGCCCCGGGTGCGGCATGCGCACCCGACACCTCTCCCGTGTTAGGCACCGCCAGACACGACCTGCGTTGCCATCGCTGCGCTAAAACAGAGGCGCGCGTCACTCGCTCGCCAGCCCCAGACGCAGCAACTGCCCCTTCGGCGCATCCGTCAGCACATACAGATAACCGTCCGGCCCCTGCCGCACGTCGCGCACTCGCGCCTTGAGCGGCTGCAGCAGACGCTCCTCATGCACGATCCTGTCGCCATCGAGCTGCAGACGAATCAGCGCCTGGCTGGACAATGCGCCGATGAACAGATTGTTCTGCCAGGCCGGGAAGCGCTCGGCATCGTAGAAGGCCATGCCACTGATCGCCGGGGACTTTTCCCAGACATGATGCGGCGGCTCGGTGCCTGCCACCGTTTTGCCCTTGGCCTCGGGGATGGCCAGCATCGAGTAGTTCACCCCGTGGGTCGCCAGCGGCCAGCCATAGTTCTTGCCCGCCTCGGGAATGTTGATTTCGTCGCCGCCGCGCGGGCCGTGCTCGTGGGTCCACAGGCGGCCGCTCCAAGGATTGAGCGCGGCGCCCTGCTGGTTGCGATGGCCGTAGGACCAGATCTCGTCACGGGCACCGTCACGGCTGACGAAGGGGTTGTCCTCGGGGATGCGCCCGTCCGGGAAGATGCGCACCAGCTTGCCCTGCAGCTTGTCGAGGTCCTGAGCGGTGGGGCGGTCGTTGTTGTCGCCCAGGGCGATGAACAGGTGACCGTCACGGTCGAACACCAGGCGCGAGCCGAAGTGCGTGCCGCTGGAGAGCTTGGGCTGCTGGCGGAAGATCACCTCGAAATCCTCCAGCGCCGTGGCATCGGCCGACAGCTTGCCGCGTCCGACCGCGGTACCGGCAGCGCCGTCACCCGCCTCGGCGTAGGACAGATAGACCAGCCGGTCTTCGGCGAAATCGGGCGACAGCACCACGTCGAGCAAACCGCCCTGGCCCACCGCGAACACCTCCGGCACGCCGCGTAGCGGCTCGGACAGCTGGCCTTCGGCGCTGACCCGGCGCAGTGCGCCAGGGCGCTCGGTCACCAGGTAACCCTGGCCATCCGGGAGGAACGCCACCGCCCAGGGATTGGCCAGCCCCTCGGCGACGGTATGGACCTGTAAGGGCCCCAATTCGGAGGACAATTGCCGGTCTTCGGCGAGGCTGTACTGGCAACCGAACAGGGCGACCATGGCGAAGGCGGCGAGTGGTTTCAGGCGCGGCATCGTGGCGTCTCCATGCGTCAGACAAGCCGGCATAGTGCAACAGCCATCCGGTGCTGACAGCCCCGCAAAAGTTTCCTCAGGTTTCAGTCCGCCAGGTAGCGCTGCTCGATACGCCGATACTCACCGCTCTCCCTGAGCCTGCGCAGGCCCTCGTCGAAGCGCTGGCGCTGCTCCTGGCGCCGGAAGCCGACCCGATACGGCGTAGGCGGGAACAGTTCGAACCAGGTCAGCGGCTGGTTGACGTCGACCTGATCGGCGACCTCACGGTTGAAGTAGCGAATGATCCGCTTGTCCCCCACCACCACCTCGATACGCCCGCTGTACAGCAGGCGGTTGCGATTGATCTGCAGCGCCTCTTCGCGATAACGCGGGTTGTTCATGGCCATGCGTTCGAACTCCGGCCCGAGCAGAACCCGGGCGCGCTGGAAGGCGCTCACGGAATGCCGACCGAGATCGGCGATGCGTTCGATACGGTAGCCGCGCCTGGCCAGGGCCACCGCCGCGTTGTGGTAGTGGATGTAGACGTCCGAGTAGAACGCCTCTACCCCGCTGCGCTCATGGGTGGTGGTGATGGCATCGATCTCGCCGCGCCGCAGCATCAGGTGCAGGCGTTCCATCGGCGCGTAGTAGGCGGTCACCACGAAACCGGCATTGCGCGCCGCGCCGTCCACCAGCTCGTACTCCAGACCACGCGGCTCGCCCTCGAACACGTAAGGTGGCTTGTGCGTGCCGAAGCCGACATGCAGCACCTGCGCGCTCGCCATTGCGGCCCAGCACCACAACAGCGCCACCATCCATCCTTTATACATGCCACCTCCGGCCTGCCCCGTCAGAGCATAGACGGCCGGCAGCCTTAATAACCAGAGTGGATGCCGGCCGATTCATTCCGCTTTGCCCTATCACAGCTAGACTGCCTCCACGCATTTTGCGCCTGCCTTCAGGAGACCAAGCCATGCTCAAAGCCGAATACCAACAACGCGGCCCGGTGCCGCAGGACGTGATCGAAGCGGTGCAGCTGCTACTGCCCGAGCCTGCCGCCGGGCAGGTGCGGGTGAAGGTGCTGGCCGCGCCAATCAACCCGTCCGACGTGCTGACTCTCACCGGTGCCTACGGCATGCTGCCGCCGCTGCCGGCCATCGGCGGCAACGAGGGCGTCGGCAGGGTCGAGGCGCTGGGTGAAGGCGTCGGCAACTTCAAGGTCGGCCAGACCGTGCTGCTGCCGGTAGGTTGCGGCACCTGGGTCACCGCCATGAACGCCCCGGCAGACAAGCTCATCCCGCTGCCGGATGCCGACCCGCTGCAGCTGGCCATGCTCACCGTCAATCCGCCGACCGCCTCGCTCCTGCTCAGCGAATTCGTCGACCTCAAGCCGGGCGACTGGGTGATCCAGAACGCCGCCAACTCGGGCGTCGGCAGCTACCTGATCCAGCTGGCCAAGCTGCGCGGCTTCAAGACCATCAACGTGGTGCGCCGCGAATCGGCCGTGGCCGGTGTCGAGGCCGAAGGCGGTGACCTGGTGCTGGTCGATGGTCCGGACCTGGCCAAGCGCGTGCGCGCGGCCACCGGCGGCGCAGAGGTGCGTCTGGGCATCGACGCCGTGGGTGGCGCCAGCACCGATCACATTGCCGCGACCCTGGCCAACGGCGGCGTGCTGGTGAACTACGGCATGATGAGCGGCGAGGCCTGCCAGGTTTCTCCGGCCTCCTTCGTCTTCCGCGACGTGACGCTGCGCGGCTTCTGGCTGGCCAAGTGGTTCCAGCAGGCCAGCCCGGCGCAGCAGATGAAGGTGTTCGGCGAGCTGGTACAGCTGATCGCCAGCGGCAAGCTGAAGACCCGCGTCGCGGCCACCTACGACCTTGAGCACATCAAGGATGCCGTGGCGGCCGCCGCCAGCGGCGAGCGCGACGGCAAGATCCTGCTGGTGCCCTGAGATGGGTGCGCATGGCGCACCCTACCTGCGCGCCGTCTGTGGCGCCTGCGGATCGTGATGGCGCCAAAACCCTAGGGTGTGCCGAGCGCACCGATCAATGAGCGGCGGTGCGCCTAGGCCCGCCGTGCATAGGGTGCGCACGGCGCACCCTACGGGGACCCAACCGCGCCCGGATATTGCGGACCTTATCCATGCGCTGCGCTGCGCACCGCCCCTCTTATGCCGGCACGGCCTGCGCCAATCCTTCGCGCATACGCAGCGCATCCTCCTGAAAGCAGCGCGCCGCCTGCAGCAGGGCCAGCAGCGTGAGCAGCAGGGCCACCGGAATCAGCAGCATGGCGTCGTGCAGGCCAACGGCCTTGAACGCTTCGCTCATCTCGCTGGCGCCGGCCGCATGCATCGCCGCCTGCGCGTAGTGATCCGACAGCCAGCCCACCGCCAGCGGACCAAGGCCGCCGCCGAGCAGATACAGACCGGCGAAGAACAAGGCCATGGCGGTGGCGCGCAGACGCGGCTCGACCACGTCCTGAATCGCCGTGTAGACGCAGGTGTAGAAGTTGTAGGAGAACAGCCAGCCCAGGCTGAACACGCCGACGAACAGTGCCGTGTCGATGCGCCCGGCGCTCAGCGCCCAGCCGGTGCACAGACAGGCCACCAGCATGCTGAATGCGGCGAACAGCAGCCGGCCATTGCCCCAGCGCTGGTGCACCTTGTCGGCGATCCAGCCGCCCAGGGTCAGACCCACCAGGCCGGTGAGTCCGACGATCACGCCGGTGGCCATCGCCGCGTTCTGCAGGCCCAGGCCGAAGTAGCGCTGCAGCATCGGCACCATGAACGAATTGCAGGCATAGGAGGCGAAGTTGAACGCCAGCCCCGCCAGTACCAGCCACCAGAAGGTGCGGATCGCCAGCACCTTGCGCAGCGGCTTGTCCACCGGCGCGCTGCTTACCCGCGTGCTCTCCGCCGCGCCGCGCGCCGGCTCGCGGATGAAGAA
Organism: Pseudomonas sp. GD04158; assembly: GCF_029834875.1. Taxonomy (NCBI): domain Bacteria; kingdom Pseudomonadati; phylum Pseudomonadota; class Gammaproteobacteria; order Pseudomonadales; family Pseudomonadaceae; genus Pseudomonas; species Pseudomonas sp. GD04158. The sequence continues at coordinate 7,946 of NZ_JAODYT010000080.1, forward strand.
CAGGAACAGCGCCAGGATCAGCCCCGGCACCGCCGCGATCAGAAAGGGCGCGCGCCAGCTGTCAAAGGCCTGGACCATGGCGCCGATGGTGAAGAAGGCCAGCAGCAGCCCCAGCGGCAGACCGAGCATGAAGATGCCCATGGCCCGCGCGCGCTTGTGCGCCGGAAACAGGTCGCCGATCAGCGAATTGGCCGCCGGTGCGTAGCTGGCCTCACCGATGCCCACCCCCATGCGAATCAGCAGAAAGCTCCAGAAATTCCACGCCATGCCGTTGAGCGCCGTCAGCCCGCTCCAGGCTGCCAGGCCCCAGCCCATGATCTTGCGCCGCGCGCCGGTATCGGCCATGCGCCCCAGCGGAACGCCGGCCAGGGCGTAGACGATGGTGAAGGCGGTACCGATCAGGCCCAGCTGCAGGTCGCTCAGGCTCCATTCCAGACGGATCGGCTCGATGATGATGGCGGGGATGGTGCGGTCGAAGAAATTGAACAGGTTGGCCAGGAAAAGCAGGAACAGAATGCGCCAGGCATTCGAGGCTTGCTGATTGGGCTGCACGACAAGGTGTCTCCTTTTTGTTGTATGCGTGCGCTCTACCGCAGTGGCGCCTACCTTGGCAGCACCGAGCGCAGGCTGGTTGACGGCAATCTAGAGCCTTTGCCGATGCTTGTCTGCGACCATTCGCTTGGTTTATGCACAGCGATGAGACGTAACAGCCGCAGCGGCTCATATCCGGTAGGAATAACGCGCAAAACATTTTTCCGTGCTAGAACCAATGGGGTTGGTCATTTCATGGCCAATGGCCAATACCCACTGACTCGCCGGACTGTCACCGATGAAAACTAAAAAAGACGCCGTAGCCCCCGCCAAGGAAGCCACCCTGGCCGATATCGCCGACAACCTGCTGGCGCCGCCCGCGCTGCCGGGGCGCAGCGATACCGGCGAGCAGTACCTGTATTTCACCGAGCGCGACATCGAGCGCATCCTCGATAACCTCGACGGCCTGCGCAACCTGGTGTTCCCCCTGGGCGAGCCGCTGGACGAAGGCGAGTCGAGCCGTATCCAGCAGTTTCCCTCGGTGTGCCTGATCGGCCTTGGCCGCTGCGGCTCGAACATCGCCCTGGACGTCGCTTCCCTGGTCTACAACGCCCGCCAGTTCTATCTGGAGGAATTCCACAGCGAGGCCACCGCAGCCATCGAGCAGGCCTCGCGCCCCAGCCGCTGGATTCGCAGCAACCTGCTGCGCGCCCCGCACAAGAGCAGCAAGCCGGTGTTCCTGATCGAGCCGCTGGTGATGCTCGGCGACCTGGACAAGGACATCGCCGGACGCATCCGCTTCTCGCGCAAGGGCGAAATGAGCGGCTTTCTCGACGACTACAGCAAGATGAAGATCATGGACCTGTCCGAGGTGCATGCCGGTGGCGCCGGCAATGCCCCGATCCTCGGCCAGTACCTGGCCAAGATCATCCTCAACAAGGACACCCAGCGCTTTTCCAACGAAGACTGGAAGTTCATCCACAGCTACCTGATCGACTCCTGCGGGATCAAGGCCAATCAGTCGCGGCTGTACTTCTACATCTTCAGCGCCGGTGGCGGCACTGGCTCGGGGATGGCCTCGGAGTTCGGCCTGGCGCAGCAGTTCGCCTACATGAGCAAGACCTTCGACAGCAAGGCGCCGGAAGATGGCGAGGCCGAGCGTGATCGCGGTTTCGTCTTCGAGCCGATCTTCACCAGCGGCATCTGCATCCTGCCGAACATCTCCGACCAGCGCAGCGAGATGTCCGAGGCGCTGCACATCAACGCCGGCCGCCTGCTGTGCAAGTACCTGGCCGAGGAATGGGACTTCTCCTACAACTTCGACAACGAGCAGAGCAGCGCCGAGAGCGTGATGCGCCGCATCCGCCCGTGGAACGCGATGATGCTGATCTCCAACGACATCATGCGCTACGCCGAAGAGAGCGGTGACGGCAGCATCCACAACATCGACGTGACCGCCATGGAGCGCCACGCCAACCAGTACATCTCGCAGCAGATCTTCAACATCCTCACCGCCCAGGCGGTGACCAGCGACTACGACCAGAACTACTTCCGCCGCGCCGGCATCGACATCGGCGAGACCATCCGCCTCGACGCCAACGACCTGTTCATGAGCCTGGCCGGTCCGGTGGCCGTGGCCTACGCCGAATCCGTGGTGCCCGAACAGCATGCCCAGCTATCGGAAAAATTCCGCGTGCTGGACAAGGAGCAGCACCCGCCCCGGCTGAACATCGACGACCTGTTCTTCCGCTCCATCGACCTGCCGCACTTCAACAAGGTCACCCAGGCCATCGAGGGCATCAGCCTGCTGCCGATCGAATCCAAGCGCTATCGCCAGGCCCTGGAGCAGTACAAGGCCAGCGGCTACGACGCCACGCAACTGAGCGACCTGCACTTCTTCAAGAACTGCTCCTCGGTGGTGTCCATCGTCTCCCTGCCCAAGGATTACAAGCTGTCCTACATGGACCTGAACCGACTCAAGACCCACCTCAACAACCTCTTCCCCAACACCACGCTCAAGCGCTACGCGCTGGTGATCGGCGCCTCGGCCAACCTCTCGCTGACCACCCTGATCGTCAAGAGCCCGTGCCTGTCGGACGACTTCCTGACCCTGATCGTCGCCTACATCAAGCGCTGCTTCGCCCGCGACCAGTACCGCTTCGACGACAGCCTGGACGACGCCATGCTCGATTTCATCGTCGCCGAGCGCTTCAACGAGGCGCAGCTCGACGCCATGCTCAACGAGCACGAAGACCCGGCGAAGATCCTCGACACCAACTGGTACGCGATCAAACCGATGTACGAGAAGAAGTACCGCGAGCTGATCCACGACGCGGAGAAATTCGTTTCGATCAACGACATCCGCCTGACCCGCGACAGCGTCAAGCAGGCGATCAAGTACCTGCGCGAGATCTACCGCCACCGCATCGGCAAGACTCGGGTAATCTCCCTCAACGACTACGGCAAGTAGGGGCGGCCGGGCGCGTCCGATCAGGCGCGCCCATCACGGACAGGCGGGGTGGTCATGCAAGGGTTCCCGATCCGTTTTCTCGCAGAACTGCCCGAACAGGGACAGCTACTGCTCGACTGCAGCCATGATCCCTGGCTGGTGCTGCTGTCCTACGCCATTGCCACCGGTGGCAGCCTCTGCACCCTGATCATCACCCAGCATCTGCAACAGGTGCAGCGACGCAGCATGCGCCTGGCCTGGGGCCTGGTCGGCGGCCTGTGTCTGGCTGGCGGCATCTGGTCCATGCACTTCATCGGCATGCTGGCCTTCCAGGCGCCGGTCGCCATCGCCTACGACCTGGCCACCACCCTGCTGTCGCTGCTGGTGGCGCTGGCCGCCGCCCTGCTCGCCCTGTACTGCATGGCCATGCCGAACCCCGGCCTGAGCCGGCAGCTCCTGGCCGCGGTGATCATCGGCCTGGGCATCAGCGCCATGCACTACAGCGGCATGGCGGCGATCCGCTCGCCGGCCGAGGCTTACTACCAGGGCGACCTGTTCGCACTGTCCGTCGGCATCGCCATCAGTGCCAGTTTCGCCGCCTTGCTGCTCAACCGTTACGTGCAGCATGGCGCTCCCCGCCACCAGCACTGGCTCAGGCTCTGTGCAGCGCTGGTGATGGGCGCGGCGATTGCCTCCATGCACTACACCGGCATGGCTTCGCTCAATCTGGTGGTGCCGGAGGGCACGCCGTTGCAACTGCGCAGTGCCGACAATGCCGGACAGCTGGTGCTGATCGTCGCCTCGATCACCCTGCTGATTCTTGGCCTGAGCCTGGCCGCGGCCTGGGCCGGCCGCAAGCTGGACGACAAGGAACGCGACCTGCAGCGGGTCAACAACCTGCTGATGCAACTCGACCAGGCCAAGGCCTCACTGGAGCAGGTAGCGCATTTCGACCCCCTGACCGAGCTGCTCAACCGCCGCGGCTTCAACCGGGTGTTCGCCGCTACCCTGGAAGAGCACGCCATCACCGGGCGCAGCCTGGCGGTGATGTTTCTCGACGTCGACCACTTCAAACGCGTCAACGACACCCTGGGCCACGATGCCGGCGACGAACTGCTGCGCGTGGTGGCGCAGCGCATCCGCGGCTCCCTGCGCGAACGCGACATCATCGCCCGCTTCGGCGGCGACGAGTTCTGCGTGGTCGCCAGCCTGGACAGCAATGCAGCACCACGGGTGCTGGCCCAGCGCATCCTGGAGCAGATGAAGGAGCCGATCAGCCTGACCGGCCGCAGGATCGTGATGACCACCAGCGTCGGCATCAGCCTGTTCCCGCAGGACGGCAACAGCGCGGAGGAACTGCTCAAGCACGCCGACCTGGCGCTGTACCAATCCAAGGGCAGCGGGCGCAACGTGGTGCACTTCTTCAACCCGCATCTCAAGCAGAAGGCTTCGTTCGAACTGCAGCTGGAAGAGGACCTGCGCCAGGCCCTGCAGCAGGACAACTGCCTGATGCTGTTCTATCAGCCGATCATCGACCTGCGCAGCGGCGCGCTGAGCAAGCTCGAAGCCCTGGTGCGCTGGCATCATCCCCTGCACGGCCTGCTCACCCCCGAACGCTTCATCGCCATTGCCGAAGCCAACGGCTTCATCGATCAACTCGACGACTGGGTACTGCGCCGCGCCTGCCACGACCTCAACAGCCTCGAGCACATGGGCTATCCGGGGCTGAAGATCGCGGTCAACTGCTCGGCGCTGAACCTGGCCAACGACCAGTTGCCGGGTCGCATCGAACAGCACCTGCAGGCCACCCGCTGCCCCGCCCAGTGCCTGGAGCTGGAAGTCACCGAAAGCGCGCTGTTGAGCAACATCAACCGCGCCATCGGTCTGCTCGAGCGCATACGGGCCCTGGGCGTATGCCTGTCCATCGACGACTTCGGCACCGGCTACTCCTCGCTCGCCTACCTGCGCCGGCTGCCGCTGGATACCCTGAAGATCGACCGTTCCTTCATCCAGGATCTGGCCAATTCGAACCAGGACCGCGAGATCGTCCACGCCATCATCGCCATGGCCCACGCCCTGCACCTGAAGGTAGTGGCCGAGGGCGTGGAAACCGGCGAACAACTGGCGTTCCTGCAGGATCGAGGTTGCGACCAGGTGCAGGGCTACCTGTTCAGCAAGCCGCTGCCGCTGGAAGAAATCGTCAGCCGCTTCCCGCCGCATATCCGACCGCTGGAACGGGTGGGCATGAGGCTCTAGCCCGGCGCTCCGGATTTCTCGGTGCGCACGGCGCACCCTACCTAGCCGACTCAACCCGGCACGGAGCACCGCCCGTAGGGCGCGCCATGCGCACCAGCCGCAGCATCAAACACCGGTGCCCGCCGACGCCACGCTAGAACTCCCGGTGCGCGCGGCGCACCCTACCTATCCGGCTCAACCCGGCACGGAGCACCGCCCCGTAGGGTGCGCCATGCGCACCAGCCGCGACATCAACCACCAATGCCTACCGCCGCCGCAGCCGGACTCCCGGTGCGCACGGCGCACCCTACCTAGCCGACTCAACCCGGCACGCAGCACCGCCCGTAGGGTGCGCCATGCGCACCAGCCGCGACTCAACCACCGATGCCCGCCGACGCCACGCCAGAACTCCCGGTGCGCGCGGCGCACCCTACCTAGCCGACGCAACCCGGCACGGAGCACCGCCCCGTAGGGTGCGCCATGCGCACCAGCCGCAGCATCAAACACCGGTGCCTATCGCCACCGCAGCCGGACTCCCGGAGCGCGCAGCGCACCCTACGAGCGTTGCTGCCACTGCGCCAACCAGCCCAGGCTCGCCTGGGTGCCTGCATCGCCGGGCCTGTATTCGGCCCCCAGCCAGCCGTCGTAGCCGCTCTCGCGCAGGGTCTCGAGCAACGGCGCGAAATCCAGCTCACCGCTGCCCGGGGCGCCGCGCCCCGGCACATCGGCGAACTGCACATGACCGATGCGCCCCGCCAGCAGGCGCATGCCGGCGGCCACGTCCAGCCCCTGACGCGCCATATGGTAGAGGTCGTACTGTGCGGCCAGATTCGGGTGATCGACCGCACGCAGCAGCTCATCGAGATGCTCCGGCGTGTTGATCACAAAGCCCGGCATGTCGATGGGGTTGATCGCCTCGACCAGCACGCGAATGCCCAGTGTGGCGAAGGCCTCGGCGCTCCTGCGCAGGTTGGCGACCAGACACGCCAGCGCCTGCTCGCGGCTCACGCCTTCGGCCAGGCGCCCTGGCAGCACGTTGATGCAGGCCGGGCGCACCATGGCGGCGTAGGTCAATGCCTCCTGCAGGGCAGCGTCGAACTCGGCCTGACGCGCCGGCACACTGGCCAGGCCGGGCCCGCCGCTCATCAGGTCGCCCGCCGGCACGTTGATCAGCACCAGCGGCAAACCGCTGAGCTCCAGTGTTTCCTTCAGGGCGATGGCCGGCAGCTCGTAGGGAAACTGGATCTCCACAGCATCGAACCCCGCACGCATCGCCGCCAGCACACGCTCGCGCAGCGGCAGTTCGGTGAACAGCATGGACAGGTTGGCGGCGATCTTCATGGGCATTGCTCGCGCAGCAGTTCCACCAGCGTGGCTGGGTCGCGCTCCAAGTTGCCCTGGCTGCCGTGCAGACGCATCAGCTGCGCGGCCAGGCCGCTCATGGGCGTGGCGCTGCCCTGCTCACGGGATAGTTTGACCGCGGTGTCGAGGTCCTTGAGCAGCGTGCGCACGTGCCACTTGATCGGCTCGAACTGGCTGGCGGCCATCTGCGGGGCGAGAATCTGCAGCGGTTTGGAATCGGCGAAACCTCCGGCCAGCGCCAGTGCAATCAGGCTGGCATCGACGCCGGAGCGCTCGGCCAGCGCCACTACCTCGGCGATCACCAGGGCGTTGCAGGCGACGATCATCTGGTTGCACACCTTGGTCACCTGCCCGGCGCCCACCTCGCCCATGCGCGTCAGACGCTGGCCCAGATGCGCCAGCACCGGACGCACGCGCTCCACGTCTTCGTCCCGGCCGCCGGCCATGATCGCCAGCGTGCCGGCCTCGGCGCCGGGCGTGCCACCGGAGACCGGCGCATCCACCCAGCGCATGCCGGTACGCGCCTCCAGTTCGGCGGCCATTTCACGGGTAGCCGCCGGTTCCAGGCTGGAGAAATCCACCAGCAACTGCCCCGGCCGCGCGCCCTCGACGATGCCACCCGGGCCGAACACCACCTCACGCACCACCTCGGTATTGGCCAGGCAGAGCATCACCACACTGGCATCGCGGCACAGTTCGGCGGGGTTCTCCACGCGATGCGCACCCAGCTCCAGCAGCGGCGCGCACTTGTCCGGCGTGCGGTTCCAGAGGGTCAGCGGATAGCCTGCGGCGAGCAGGCGGCGGGTCATCGGCAGGCCCATCAGACCAATCCCGGCAAAGGCCAGGGCGGGCAGCGTTGCAGTCATCGATCAACTCCAGGCAGTTCGTCTTCAGCGCGCATCTTAACCCCGGAGTCAGCTGTGTGCTGCCGGGGCTGCATCGGCAGCGCCGGGCCACTATACTCCGCGCGCCTTCCCCGCTATTGAACCGGAGAATCCGACATGTTCAAGAACACCCTGGCGCTCGCCGCCGGCATCGCCCTGTCCGTATCTGCTGTATTCGCGCAAGCCGCCGACGTCCTCAAGGTCTCGGCCATCCCCGACGAAGCCCCCACCGAACTGCTGCGCAAATTCAAGCCGCTGGGCGCCTACCTGGAACAGGAACTGGGCATGAAGGTGGAGTTCGTGCCGGTGGCCGACTACGCCGCCGTGGTCGAGGCGCTGGCCGCCGACCGTATCGACATGGCCTGGCTGGGCGGCTTCACCTTCGTCCAGGCACACCTGAAGACCGGTAACGCCGTACCGCTGGTACAGCGTGAACAGGACGCCGAGTTCACCAGCAAATTCATCACCTCCGACCCGGCGGTGAAATCGCTGCAGGACCTCAAGGGCAAGACCTTCGCGTTCGGCTCGGTGTCCTCCACCTCCGGCAGCCTGATGCCGCGCTACTTCATGCTGCAGGACGGCATCAAGCCGGAAGACTTCTTCAGCCGCGTGGCCTACTCCGGCGCCCACGACGCCACCGCGGCCTGGGTGCAGGCCGGCAAGGCCGACGGCGGCGTGCTCAACGCCTCGGTGTGGCAGAAGCTGGTGGACGCCGGCAAGGTCGACACCGACAAGGTCAAGGTCTTCGCCACCACCCCGACCTACTACGACTACAACTGGACCGTGCGCGGCAACCTCGACGCCGATCTGCAGGCGAAGATCAAGAGCGCCTTCCTCGCCCTCGACCCGGCCAAGCCCGAGCACAAGGCGATTCTCGACCTGCAGGCCGCCAGCCGCTTCATCGAGACCAAGCCTGAAAACTATGAAGGCATCGAAGAAGCCGCTCGCGCCGCCGGCCTGCTCAAGTGAGCATCGCCCTGCGTGGCGTGGGCCTGGCCCACGCCAACGGCAAGGTTGCGCTGGAAAACATCGATCTCGAGGTCAGCCCCGGCGAACGAGTGGCCATCATCGGCCCCTCGGGTGCCGGCAAGACCACCCTGCTGCGCCTGCTGGCCACCAGCCTGCAACCCACGCGCGGCGAGCTCGACCTGCTGCAGCACAACCCCTGGCGCCTGGCTGCCCGCCAGCGCCAGCGTCTGCGTGCGCGTATCGGCCTGATCCATCAGGCACCGCCGCTGCCGCCGCGCCAGCGCGTGGTCACCGCCGTGCTGGCCGGCAAGCTTGGCCAGTGGTCAGTGGCCAAAGGCCTGCTCAACCTGCTGCATCCGCTGGATGCCGGCGGTGCCCAGGCCGCCCTGGCGCGCCTGGATATCGCCGACAAGCTCTACCAGCGTTGCGATCAGCTCTCAGGCGGTCAGTTGCAGCGCGTCGGCATCGCCCGCGTGCTGTACCAGGCGCCGGAACTGATCCTCGCCGACGAACCGGTCTCGGCCATGGACCCGGTGCTCGCCGGCCACACCCTGGCCGTGCTCAATCGCGAGGCCGCCGAGCGCGGCATGACCCTGCTGGCCAGCCTGCACGCCGTCGACCTGGCGCTGGCGCACTTTCCCCGCATCGTTGGCATTCGCGATGGGTGTATCGCCTTCGACCTGCCGGCCATTGAGGTGCAGCCCGAGCAGTTGCAGGCGCTGTATGCCAACGAGCAGCTGCAGGCCACGCCCAGCTCGCCCGTACAGCCGCAACCGACGCATATCCCGCGATGCTGACCACCGCCCCACGCGACCCCGCCGCCCTGCCGCGCCTGCTGATTACCGTTCTGGCGCTGCTGCTGTTGTGGCCTGGCCTGAGCCTGAGCGAGCTGGACCTGGCCGTACTGGTCGATGGCGACAACACCCGCGCCATGGGCAACTTCCTCGCCGGTTTCTGGCCGCCGGCGCATGACGCCGAGTTCCTCGCCCTGCTCGGCCGCGCCACCCTGGAAACCCTGGCCATCGCCACCGCCGGCATGAGCCTGGCGCTGCTG
>NZ_JAODYT010000081.1:0-17243 GCF_029834875.1 Pseudomonas sp. GD04158
TGCGGTTGCCGCTTGCGGGAGAGGGCTTTTGCCTTAGTTCGACTTCACCGGGGTATCGGCTTTCTTGTCGTTGCCTTCGATGAAGGGGCTCCACGGCTGGGCGCGGATCGGGCCTTCGGTTTCCCAGACCACGGAGAACTGACCGTCTTCCTGGATCTCGCCGATCATCACCGGCTTGTGCAGGTGGTGGTTCTTCTCGTCCATCTTCAGGGTGAAGCCGCTCGGCGCGGCGAATTCCTGGCCGGCCATGGCTTCACGCACCTTGTCGACGTCGGTGGTGCCGGCCTTCTCGACCGCTTGCGCCCACATGTGGATGCCCACGTAGGTGGCTTCCATCGGGTCGTTGGTCACCACGGTGTCGGCGTTCGGAAGCTTCTTGGCCTTGGCGTAGGCCTTCCAGTCGGCGACGAACTTCTCGTTGACCGGGTTCTCCACCGACTGGAAGTAGTTCCAGGCGGCCAGGTGGCCGACCAGCGGCTTGGTGTCGATGCCGCGCAGTTCCTCTTCACCCACGGAGAAGGCCACCACCGGCACTTCGGTGGCTTCCAGACCCTGGTTGGCCAGTTCCTTGTAGAACGGCACGTTGGAATCGCCGTTGACGGTGGAGACCACGGCGGTCTTGCCGCCGGCGGCGAACTTCTTGATGTTGGCGACGATGGTCTGATAGTCGCTGTGGCCGAAGGGGGTGTAGACCTCTTCGATGTCCTTGTCGGCGATGCCCTTGCTGTGCAGGAAGGCGCGCAGGATCTTGTTGGTGGTGCGCGGGTAGACGTAGTCGGTGCCGAGCAGGAAGAAGCGCTTGGCGCCGCCGCCGTCTTCGCTGAGCAGGTATTCCACCGCCGGAATGGCCTGCTGGTTCGGCGCTGCGCCGGTGTAGAAGACGTTCGGCGACATCTCTTCGCCTTCGTACTGCACCGGGTAGAACAGCAGGCCGTTGAGTTCCTCGTAGACCGGGAGCACGGATTTGCGCGATACCGAGGTCCAGCAGCCGAAGGTCACCGCGACCTTGTCCTGGGTCAGCAGCTGGCGGCCTTTTTCTGCGAACAGCGGCCAGTTGGAGGCCGGGTCGACCACCACCGGCTCCAGCTGCTTGCCGAGCACGCCGCCCTTGGCGTTGATCTCCTCGATGGTCATCAACGCCATGTCTTTGAGCGAGGTTTCGGAAATGGCCATGGTGCCGGACAGCGAGTGCAGGATGCCGACCTTGATGGTCTCGGCGGCCTGGATGGACCAGCTCAGGCCCATGGCGGCGATGGAAGCGGAAAGGGTAAAGGCCTTGATCAGGCTGCGACGTTGCATGGTGCGATCTCCATTCTCATCTTGAGTAAGTGGACAGCTCTTTATTGTTTGGCAGTGATTCAAAGGTCATACCGTCACCCTTGCGCCGGCAGCGCCCGCTGGCGGGCGCTGTGCAGCATGTGCAGGGTGATCTTGCGCACTTCCGCCTTGCTGACCTCTATGTGGGTCTTGAGCAATAGCTGTGCCTCTTCGCAGCGACGCGACAGGATCGCGCCGAGGATGCGGGCGTGTTCCTCGTAGGTGAGTTCCACGCGCGGCCCCTGGGTGAAGTCCAGACGCCTGATAATTCGGATCTTTTCGCTGACTTCGGCGTGCAGGCGGGCCATCTCGCGGTTGCCGGCGGCTTCCACCAGCTGGCAGTGAAAACGTTCGTCCAGACGCGAGACTTCGCGGCCGTCCTGCAGACGCTGCTCGGGTTGCACCATCCAGGTGCGACGCAGCTGTTCCAGGGCCTCCGGCAGCTCGCCAGCGGGGCGCTCACACAGTCGCTTGACCGCCTCCAGTTCGAGGACGATGCGCACTTCGTAGAGCTCCTCGAAGTGGGCGAAATCGAACGGCTTGACCTGCCAGCCGCTGCGGAAATACACCTCCAGATAGCCCTCGCGCTCCAGGCGATACAGCGCCTGGCGCACCGGCGTGCGGCTGGCGGCCATGCGCTCGGCGATCTCGCCTTCGGAAAAGCGGTCGCCCGGCAGCAGGCGGAACTCGAAGATGTCGTCCTTGAGCTGGGCATAGATGCGCTCGGCGAGATTCTCCGGGCGCTCCTTGCCACGCCTGGCGGGGCTGACCAGTTGCATCTCAGGCCGCCTCGCTCGGGGTCAGCAGGAGCAGGGCATCGCCCGGCGTCACCGCCTTGCCGGGGGCGCAGCGCAGCGACTTGACCGTGCCGGCCACCGGCGCGGTCACCGCCAGCTCCATCTTCATCGCCTCCACCACCAGCAGCGGCGTGCCGGCTTCCACGTGCTGGCCGGGCTCGACCAGCACCTTCCACACGCTGCCGCTCATCTCGGCGGCAACCAGATGGCCATCCAGATCGGCGTCGTCATGGCTTGGGCTGGTCAGCGCTTGTGCGGCGCTCGGATCGTCGTCCTTCCACAGCTCGACTTCGGCATCGAAGGCGGCTTTCTGCTGGCGGTGGAAGGCCGCGATATCGGCCGCGTTGTCGGCGATGAAGCGGTTGTAGGCGGCGAAGTCGAATTCGGTCTGCTCGATGCGGATCTGCGCGCGGCCCTCGCGGAAGGCTTCGCGGAATTCGTCCAGCTCGGCCTCGCTGACCGGGTAGAAGCGCACCTGATCGAAGAAGCGCAGCAGCCAGGGCTGGCCGTTCTCGAACTGGGCGTTCTTCACGTACTTGTTCCAGATCGGCAGGGTGCGGCCCACCAGCTGGTAGCCGCCGGGCGAGTCCATGCCGTAGATGCACATGTACATGCCGCCGATGCCCACGGTGCCTTCGGCGGTAAAGGTGCGCGCCGGGTTGTACTTGGAGCTGAGCAGGCGATGACGCGGGTCCAGCGGCACGGCGCAGGGGGCATCGAGGTAGACGTCGCCGAGGCCGAGGATCAGGTAGCTGGCGTCGAACAGGATGTCGCGGACCTGCTCGCGGCTGGCCAGGCCGTTGGTGCGCTGGATGAAGTCGACGTTGTTCGGCAGCCAGGGCGCCTCGCTGCGCACGGTTTCGCGGTAGCGCTCGACGGCAGCGAGGGTGGCGCTGTCCTCGAAGGCCATGGGCAGGTGGACGATACGCGTCGGCACCTTGAGGTTGGCCACATCGCCAAGGTTTTCCTCCAGACGCAGCAGGTGGTCGAGCAGGGTGCGCTGGTGCAGCACGCGGCTGTCGTAGCGCAGCTGCAGCGAGCGTACGCCGGGGGCGAGTTCTTCCAGGCCACGCAGCGGCTCGGCCTTGAGCGCCTCCATCAGCAGGTGCACGCGCAGGCGCAGGGCCAGATCCAGCACGTTGTCGCCGTATTCCAGCAAGATGTAGGCATCGCCCGCCTGGCGATAAACCGCACGCGGGCGGCTGCCCTCGGCAGGCAGCTCGGCCAGCACCGTGGCGGAAACCGTGGCGTCCGGTTGCAGCGACGGCGCCGGCAGGGTCACCGCGCTGATCGCCGCCAGGGCTTCGATGCTGCCCAGTTGCGCCTGCTCCAGGCTCTGCGCCTGCTGGAAACCGATGGGGTGAAAGCGCAGCTTGTCGCCGGGCTTGACCTGGCCGACCTTCCACAGCTCGGCCTTGGCGATGGTCACCGGGCAGACGAAACCGCCGAGGCTGGGCCCGTCCTTGGTCAGGATCACCGGGAAGTCGCCGGTGAAATTGATCGAGCCGATGGCGTATTCGCAGTCGTGCACGTTGGACGGGTGCAGGCCGGCCTCGCCGCCGTCGGCTCGCGCCCAGCTCGGTTTCGGGCCGCTCAGGCGCACGCCGAGGCGGTTGGAGTTGTAGTGCACTTCCCACTCGGCGGCGAAGAATTCCTCGATGGCTTCTGCGGTGAAGAAGTCCGGCGCGCCGTGTGGGCCATAGAGCACGCCGATGTTCCAGGTGCTGCCGTAGCTTGGGATCAGGCTCGGATGCGCCGCCTGTGGCGGGGCGATTGGCGCGGGCGTGGTGCAGGCCGCCAGCTCGGGCTGGGAGATGGCCAGCATATCGGCGGTGCGCAGGGTGCGCCCGGCATGGCCGCCGAACTGGCCGAGGGCGAAGGTGGAGCGGCTGCCCAGATACAGCGGCACGTCCAGGCCATTGCGCACCGCGAGATAGGTGCGGCAGCCGCTGAGCGCGCGGCCCAGCTTGAGCACCTGGCCGGCCTTGACCTCGATTGGCTGCCAGTAGGCCACCGGCGCATCGTCCAGGGTGGCCGGGCAATCGGCGCCGGTCAGGGCGATCAGTGCATCGCTGTGAAAGCGCAGCGTCGGGCCTTGCAGGGTGAATTCCAGGCCCGCGGCCTCGGCATGGTTGCCGACGATGCGGTTGGCCAGGCGGAAGGCGAAGTCGTCCATCGGCCCGGACGGCGGCACGCCGATATCCCAGTAGCCGAGACGGCCCGGGTAGTCCTGCACGCTGGAGTAGGTGCCGGGCTCCAGCACTTCGATCACGCTGGCCTTGAAGGTGAAGCTGTCGAGCAGACGCGTCCACACTTCGCCTTTGGCGAAGCGCTCGTCGGCCACCACCTGGCGCAGGTAATCGAGGTTGCTGGCGATGCCGTGCAGGCGGGTTGCGTCCAGGGCTTTCTGCAGCTTGGCGATGGCCTCAGCGCGAGTGCCCGCATGCACGATCAGCTTGGCGATCATCGGGTCGTAGAACGCCGAGACCTCGCTGCCGGTGCTGACCCAGCCGTCGACGCGCACGTCGTCCGGGAAGTGCACATCGGTGAGCACGCCCGGGCTGGGCTGGAAGTTCTTCAGCGGGTCTTCGGCGTAGATCCGCACCTCGATGGCGGCGCCTTGCGGGGCGCGGTTCAGCGCGCCCCAGTCCAGCGCATCGCTCGCCGCCACGCGCAGCATGCATTCGATCAGATCCAGGCCGGTGACCATCTCGGTGACCGGGTGCTCGACCTGCAGGCGGGTGTTCACTTCGAGGAAGTAGAAGTCGTCACGGGCGGCGTCGTAGATGAACTCCACGGTGCCGGCGCTGCGATATTGCACCGACTCGCCCAGCTGCACGGCGGCGGCGTGCAGGCGCTCGCGGGTGGCCTGCGGCAGGTTCGGCGCCGGGGTTTCCTCGACCACCTTCTGGTTGCGCCGCTGCAGCGAGCAGTCGCGTTCGCCGAGGGCGGCGACGCGGCCGGTACCGTCGCCGAAAATCTGCACTTCGACGTGGCGCGCCTGATCGACGAAGCGCTCGAGAAACACCCCGGCATCGCTGAAGAACTGCTCGCCCATGCGCTTGACGCTTTCATAGGCGCTTGCCAACGCGGCGGCGTCGCTGCAGCGGGTCAGGCCGATGCCGCCACCGCCGGCGGTGGTCTTGAGCATCACCGGATAACCGATGCTGTCGGCGGCGCTCAGTGCTTCTTCCAGGCTCTGCAGCAGGCCGGTGCCCGGCGCCATTGGCACCTGGGCCAGGGCGGCCAGTTCGCGGGCGCGGTGCTTGAGGCCGAACTCGCGAATCTGCGCAGGCGTAGGGCCGACGAAGGCGATCCCGGCGGCTTCGCAGGCATCGGCGAACTCGGCACTCTCCGAGAGAAAACCGTAACCGGGGTAGATCGCCTGGGCGCCGGTTTCCTGCGCGGCGGCGAGTATCTTGTCGATACGCAGGTAGCTGTCGGCCGGCTTGTCGCCGCCCAGGGCGATGGCGATATCGGCATCTCGTACGTGCTGGGCATTGCGGTCGGCGTCGGAGTAGACGGCCACGCTTTTCACGCCCAGGCGCTTGAGCGTGCGGATGGCTCTGACTGCGATCTCGCCACGGTTGGCGATCAGGACGGTATGGAACATCTGTTGCGGCCTCCTGGCTTGCTGCGCGCATGTGCGGGCAGGCGCTGATCTGTTCCCTCTGCCCTTGGGGAGAGGGCTAGGGAGAGGGGGCATGCACGCCACCCTGTCCCCTGCTATTCACTTCCTGGTTTCGGCGATAAAGGCGCGCCAGCCACCAAAGCTGGTGATGTCGCGCGCGCCATCCAGCGCGTAGGGCTCGCAGATAAAACCCTTGACCCAACGGCCGTCGGCCAGCTCGAGGTTGCCGATGCCCAGTGGTGGCGGGATCTCGGCGACGAATTCGCCGAAGCGCGCCTGCGGCACGTCCCACAGCTCGACGATGATCGCCGCGCCGTCCTCGGCGACCCGTGCCAGGCCCGGTTTGGGCGGCACCGTGCCGGGCAGTGCGAAGAGGCGGTACTGCTTGGCGCTGGTGGTCTGCTCCACCAGCACGGCATCGCGCGTGCTGAGCTGGAAGTTCAGCGGCATGCCGGTCAGGTGCGCGCCGACCACCGCGACGCGGATGCAGCCCGGCGCCGGTTTGTCGCTGGTGGTTTGCGCTGGCAGCGGCTTGCCGGTAGCGCCCAGCGGCAGATTGAGTGCCTGCTGCCAGCGCTGGCCGAAGGCGGCCAGTGCGTGGTCATGCCAGGCCGGGGCGATCAGGGTGATGCCGGCCGGCAGACCGTCGGCGCGCAGGCCGGCCGGTACGGCCAGGGCGCACAGGTCGGCGAGGTTGGTGAAGTTGGTGTAGGTGCCGAACTGGCTGTTGAATAGCACCGGCTCTGCCTGCATCTCGGCCAGGGTGCGGATGGTCGGCGAGGTCGGTACCACCAGGGCGTCGAAGCCGGCCAGGGCGTCGTTGATGCGACGGCTCAGCTCGGCGCGGATGTATTCGGCCTTGTAGGCGTCGCAGGCGCTGTACTGGTGGCCGTTTTCGACGATGCCGCGCACCACCGGATGGATATGCGCCGGATCGACCCCTTCCACCGCGACGGTGCGTTCGGCGACCCAGGGGCCGTAGTAAAGCTGCTCGGCCAGTTGCCGGAAGGGAGTGAAATCGATCTCCACCAGCTCGGCGCCCAGTTCGCGCAGCTTGCCCAGGGCGGTCTCATAGACGGCCTGGTTCTGGCTGTCGCCGAAGAACTCGGGGTTGGCCGGCACGGCCAGGCGCGGCTGGGCCGGCATGCCGACCTTGGCGCTGTTCGGGTTCTTGCGGCTGTAGGCGTCGGCGGCGTCGTAGCCACCGGCGATATTGGCCACGGTCAGCGCATCGGCTACGGTCAGGGCGAACACCGAGATGCAGTCGATGCTGCGGCAGGCCGGCACCAGGCCGGTGTTGGGCAGCCAGCCCTTGGTCGGCTTGAGCCCGACGATATTGTTGAAACCAGCCGGCACCCGGCCGGAGCCGGCGGTGTCGGTGCCCAGCGAAAAGGGCACCAGGCCGCGCGCGACCACGCTGGCCGAGCCGGAGCTGGAGCCGCCGCTGACGTAATCCGGGTTGAAACTGTTAGGCACTGCACCGTAGGGCGAGCGGGTGCCGACCAGGCCGGTGGCGAACTGGTCGAGGTTGGTCTTGCCGATCAGGATGGCGCCGGCGGCGCGCAGGCGGGCGACCACGCTGGCGTCGGTTTCGGCGCCGTAGGCGAACTCCGGGCAGGCCGCGGTGGTGGGCCAGCCGGCGGCGTCGATATTGTCCTTGATGGCGAAGGGCACGCCGTACAGCGGCAGCTTGCTCAGGTCGCCGGCGGCATCTTGCAGCGCGCTGGCCAGGGCATCGAGTTGAGCGTTGAGCTGAGCTTCGCTGGCCAGGGCGATCCAGGCGCTGTCATCAGTGCGCAACTCCAGGCGCAGGGCGTGCAGCAGTTCGGCTGGCGATTGACCGTCGCGGTAGGCTTGCTGCCACCCGGCGAGGGTGAGGGCGGTCGGTGCGTTGGACATGCTTCGAGATTCCATCTTGTATCCAAGTTGGGATCGCTAGAGCAATGACGGTGCCAGTTCTGCTAAGGCCTTTGTTTTCAGCGGGTTAGGTGATTTTCAGCGCGATGGGCAAGGGCGCTGGCAGGGTGGGTTGCACCGCGGTGGGGCCGCCCTGCAAGCGGATGGTGCAGAGCTTCAGGGGCTGCCGGTGCGCTCGGCGCAACGGGCATGTAGGGTGCGCCGTGCGCACCACCGGGGTTCTGTGATGACCGCTGGTGCGCTTGGCGCACCCACATTTACGGCACCAGGTAGTTTTTCACGCCGGTAAAGATGATCTGCGCGGCCAGGGCGCAGACGAACAGGCCCATCAGGCGGCTGACGATCTGCAGGCCCTGGTCACCGAGCAGGCGCTCGAACTGGTTGGACAGGTACAGCACCACGCCGACGGTGAGGCTGGCGAGGAAGATCGCCGCCACGGCCACCAGCTTGTCGTCCCAGTGCGGCTGGCTGGCGCCCATCAGCAGCAGGGCGCCGATGGTGCCGGGGCCGACGGTCAGGGGAATGGTCAGCGGCACGATGGTCACGTCCTGCTGCACGTTGTCGCTCTGCACCGCCGGCTTGCCCTGGGCCATGCCGAGGGCGGAGATGAACAGCACCGAGCCCGCGCCGATGCGGAAGGCGTCGATGGTGATGCCGAACAGGGTGAAGATGTGCTTGCCGAACAGGTACAGCAGCACACTGGCGATCAGCGTGGCCAGCGCCACCTTCCAGGCCAGGCGCTTGCGTTCCTTGAGGGTGTAGCCGCGGCTCAGGCCGATAAAGCAGGAAAGGACGAAGAAGGGGCTGTAGAGCACCAGCATCTTCAGGTACAGGCTGAACAACTCGGACGCCATGGCGGCAGGCTCGCAGAAAGGCAGGAAAGGCTATCAGTGTGGCAGCGCATCGCGCTGGCGACGCAGTTCGCGTTCGGCGATCCAGTGCTCGATCAGCTCGCGCAGCTGCGACAGCTCCACCGGCTTGGACATGTGCCCGTCCATGCCCACCGCGCGCGCGCGTTCCTTGTGTTCGCTGAGAATATGCGCGGTCAGTGCCACCACCGGTGTGCGCGGGCGCTTCTCGCTCTTTTCCCAGGCGCGCAGCTGTTCGGTGGCGGAGAAGCCGTCGAGCACCGGCATTTCGCAGTCCATCAGTACCAGGTCGTAGGGCTGCGCCTTCATCGCGCTGAGGGCTTCCTCACCGTTGCTGGCGGTGTCCGGCTTGAGATTGAGCTTGCCGAGCATGCCGCGGATGACCTTGGTGGAGATGCTGTTGTCCTCGGCCACCAGAATGCGGAAGTCGGCCGGCACGTTCAGCGGCGTGCTCACCGGCGTCGGTGCGGCCTGCGCAGGACTGTCGTTGGGGCGCTGGGCCAGCTCGTCGGCCAGGGTGGTCTTGAGCGTGTAGCCGGCCACCGGCTTGGCCAGGATGCGCTTGATCCCGGCGTTGCGTGCGATCACCTTGCTCGGCGCGTTGCTGATGCCGGTGAGCATGATGATCAGGATGTCGTGGTTGAGGCTGGGGTCTTCCTTGATCTTGGCCGCCAGTTGCATGCCGGTCATGCCGGGCATGTCCTGGTCCAGCAGCACCGCGTCGAAGTACTCGCGCATATGCGCCTTGGTGCGCAGCAGGGCCAGGGCCTCCTTGCCGGAGGGCACGGCGCTGACCTGCAGACCCCAGGCATTGCATTGCTGCACCAGCACCTTGCGGCAGGTGTCGTTGTCGTCCACCACCAGCAGGCGCGCACCCTGCAGCGGGCTGTCCAGATCGGTTTCCGGCTGTTCCAGGCGGGCGGGGTCCAGCGGCAGGGCCAGCCACAGGGTGGTGCCCTGGTTGCTGCTGCCCTGAATGCCGAACTCGCCACCCATCAGGCGCACCAGCTGGCGCGCGATGATCAGGCCGAGGCGCCCGCCCAGGCGGGTGGCGGAGAGGAAGTCGCGGCTCTGCAGTTCGGCGTTGAGCAGGGCGTCGCGCTCTTCCGGCAGCAGCGGCCGGCCGCTGTCCTGCACGGCGATGCGCAGGCGGTGCTTGCCGTCGCTGCTGTCGAGTGCGGCCACCAGCAGGATCTCGCCCTCGTCGGTCTGCTTGAAGGCATTGTCCAGCAGGCTCAGCAGGGCCTGGCGCAGGCGCGTGGGGTCACCGCTGATCACCCGCGGCACCTGCGGCTGGATGAAGCTGATCAGCTCCACCTTCTGCTGCTCGGCCTTGGCGCGGAAGATGTCGAGGCAGTCCTCGATCAGCGCGCCGAGGTCGAACTGCACGTCGTCCAGTTCGATCTGCCCGGATTCGAGCTTGGAAATGTCGAGAATTTCGTTGATCAGGGTGAGCAGCTCGTTGCCCGAGCTGTGGATGGTCTGCACGTAGTCGCGTTGCTTGGCCGACAGCGGCGTGCCCAGCAGCAGTTCGGTCATGCCCAGCACGCCGTTCATCGGCGTACGGATCTCGTGGCTGATCTTGGCCAGGAACTCGGCCTTGGCGCGCAGCTCGGCGCTGCTGGCGGCCAGCGCGGTGCGGCTGTCGAGGGTGTCGGAGGTGATCTGCCGCTGACGTTCGGTCAGCGAGACGCTGAGGATCAGGCCGGCCAGGGTCGCCACGCTGAACACGCCGAGCACCAGCCAACCCGGGTTGAGCTGATCGAAGCCGAGCAGCACCGGCACGAAGAAGCCGAAGCCGAGGTTGAACACCAGCATGCCCACGGCGATCAGCCGCGCCGGCTGGTAACCGGCGCGCCAGTGCAGGCTGCCCACCAGCAGCAGGTTGATGCTGCTCAACGCCACCAGCAGATAGACCAGCGAGCTGAACCAGAACAACCCGGTCAGTGCGATGCACAGCGCATACACCAGCAACAGCAGCGCGTTGCCCTGCAGCAGGCGGTTGAGCGGGCTGTGCTGCACCGTGGTGCCGTGGAAGAAGCTCAGGCCGAAGGCCAGGGCGCTGAAGGCGGCGAACAGCGCCGACAGATCGGCGATCAGCGACTGGTTGTAGCCCAGGCTGGGCAACCACTGGGCGAAAATGCCGAGATTGGCCGACGAACACACCGCCAGACCGATATTCACTCCGGCCAGCCACAGACCGGTGGCGCTGCGGCTGTAGAAGAAGCGGATGAGGTTGTACAGGGTCAGCAGCAGCAGGGCGCCGAACAGCATGCCGTAGAGGTAGGCGGGCTTTTCCAGGCTGACCAGTTCGGCCTGATCCATGACCTTGAACCAGGTCATCAGCGGATGGTTGGACGTCAGACGGACGTAGGCGACGCGGGCCTGGCCGTCGTTGGGCAGGGGCATCAGGTAGAAGCGCGAAGGCAGCGGACGCGAGTCCAGCGGCATGGCTTCGCCGGTGTGCAGGTTCTGCTCCAGCTGGCCATCCCTGAGCAGGTAGTAGTCGAGGTACTGCACCCGCGGTGAAAAGACCCAAAGCCAGGCGGGCTGCTGTTGCGGGGCGAGTTCGACGCGCAGCCAGACGGCATGCTGGCTCGGCGGGAAGGTGAAGGACTGTTTGCTAAGCGGCTTGAACTGCTGGCGCTGGGCGCGTACTTCTTCCAGGCCCAGGCGGGCGCTGGCGTCGACCAGATAGGACCAGCTCTGGGTGCCCGTCGAGGACGGGGCGGCGCTGGCTGTCAGGCTGAGGCCGAGCAACAGCAGGCTGGCGAGTAGTCCGATGGCAATCCTGAGCCGGCACACGGTTAAGTCCTTCTAAATGAGTGGCCGGATTATAGCCAAGCATTTGCTCGGGGGAATACGGCGCGGCGGGGCTTTTTATGGCCTGCCGCGGCGTATTCCCTGAGCGGCCTCAGCCTTCGCCTTGCTCGCGGGCAATGGCGCGGTAGCCGATGTCGCTGCGGTGGAACATGCCGTTCCAGCGAATCTTCTCGGCCAGGCGGTAGGCCTGCTGCTGGGCTTCGGCCACCGTGCGACCGATGGCGGTGGCGCACAGTACGCGCCCGCCGGCAGTGACGATCTGGCCGTCCGAAAGCTTGGTACCGGCGTGGAACACCTTGCCGTCGAGTTGGGCGGCTTCATCCAGACCTTCGATCACGTCGCCCTTGGCGTAGTCGCCCGGGTAGCCGCCGGCTGCCAGCACCACGCCCACGGTCGGACGCGGGTCCCAGGTGGCTTCGACCTTGTCCAGCGCCTTGGCCAGCGCGGCCTCGACCAGCAGCACCAGGGAGCTTTCCAGGCGGCACATGATCGGCTGGGTTTCCGGGTCGCCGAAGCGGCAGTTGAATTCGATGACCTTGGGCGCGCCGGATTTGTCGATCATCAGGCCGGCATAGAGGAAGCCGGTATAGACGTTGCCTTCGCTGGCCATGCCGCGCACGGTGGGGTAGATCACCTCGTCCATCACGCGCTGGTGCACCTCGGGCGTCACCACCGGTGCCGGCGAATAGGCGCCCATGCCGCCGGTGTTGGGGCCGGTATCGGCGTCGCCGACGCGCTTGTGGTCCTGGCTGGTGGCCATCGGCAGCACGTTCTGGCCGTCGACCATGACGATGAAGCTGGCTTCTTCGCCGTCGAGGAACTCCTCGATCACCACGCGCGAACCGGCCTCACCGAAGGCGTTGCCGGCGAGCATGTCGCGCACGGCGTCTTCGGCTTCGGCCAGGGTCATGGCGACGATCACGCCCTTGCCCGCAGCCAGGCCGTCGGCCTTGATCACGATGGGTGCACCTTTTTCGCGCAGGTAGGCCAGCGCCGGCTCGATCTCGGTGAAGTTCTGGTAATCGGCGGTGGGGATCTTGTGGCGGGCCAGGAAATCCTTGGTGAAGGCCTTGGAGCCTTCCAGCTGGGCGGCGGCGGCGGTGGGACCGAAGATGTCCAGGCCGCGCGAACGGAACAGATCGACCACGCCCTTCACCAGCGGCGCTTCCGGACCGACGATGGTCAGCTGCACGTTCTTCTCGGCGAAGTCGGCGAGCTGCTCGATGGCCAGCACGTCGATGGCCACGTTCTCGCATTTGGCTTCCACCGCAGTGCCGGCGTTGCCCGGGGCGACGAAGACCTTCTCGACGCGCTTGTCCTGCGCCACTTTCCAGGCCAGGGCGTGTTCGCGACCGCCGCTGCCGATGATCAGTACATTCATTGCGTTCTCCTCGAGGAGGTGGGCCAGGGGCCCCGATGGTGGATGAGAAAAGCGTCATCCACCCTACAAAAGCTTATTCCTGCAGACCTTCGGGGGCGCGATGGAGCGGGTAGATGCAAGGCGTCCGGGCCCTCACCAAGCGGAGTTGCCTTCTGGCAATGAGCATTGGGGAGGGGCCGGACAACGCAGCAGATGCCTGCTTCAGTGCGTCCCTGTCACTCAGTGCCGGAAGTGGCGCATGCCGGTAAATACCATGGCAATGCCGGCTTCATCGGCCGCGGCGATCACCTCGTTGTCGCGCATCGAGCCACCTGGCTGGATCACCGCGGTGATGCCGGCCTTGGCCGCGTTGTCGATGCCGTCGCGGAACGGGAAGAAGGCGTCGGAGGCCATTACCGCGCCCTGCACTTGCAGGCCGGCATGCTCGGCCTTGATCGCGGCGATGCGCGCGGAGTTGACGCGCGACATCTGGCCGGCGCCGACGCCCACGGTCTGGCGGTTCTTGGCGTAGACGATGGCGTTGGATTTGACGAACTTGGCCACTTTCCAGGCGAACACCAGGTCATGGATCTCCTGCTCGCTCGGCGCGCGCTGGGTGACCACCTTGAGGTCTTCGGCCTTGATCATGCCGATGTCGCGGCTCTGTACCAGCAGGCCACCGTTGACGCGCTTGAAGTCCCAGCCCGCAGCGCGTTCGGCCGACCATTCGCCGCATTCGAGCAGGCGCACGTTGGCCTTGGCGGCCACCACTTCACGGGCGGCGGCGGAGATTTTCGGGGCGATGATCACTTCGACGAACTGACGCTCGACAATGGCCTTGGCGGTCTCGCCATCCAGCTCGCGGTTGAAGGCGATGATGCCGCCGAACGCCGACTCGGTGTCGGTGGCGTAGGCCAGGTCGTAGGCCTTGCGGATGCCGCCTTCGTCTTCCGGTACCACGGCCACGCCGCACGGGTTGGCGTGCTTGACGATGACGCAGGCCGGCTTGACGAAGCTCTTCACGCATTCCAGCGCGGCGTCGGTGTCAGCCACGTTGTTGAACGACAGTTCCTTGCCCTGCAGCTGGATGGCAGTGGAAACGCTGGCCTCGCCCTTCTTCGCCTCGACGTAGAACGCCGCGCTCTGGTGCGGGTTCTCGCCGTAGCGCATTTCCTGCGCCTTGATGAACTGGCTGTTGAAGGTGCGCGGGAAGGCGCCACGGCCTTCGGTGGACAGGGTGTCCGCCGCCTGGTCGATGGTGCCCAGGTAGTTGGCGATCATGCCGTCGTAGGCGGCGGTGTGCTCGAAGGCCTTGAGCGCCAGGTCGAAACGCTGGGCGTAGGTCAGGCCGCCGGCTTTCAGCGACTCGACGATGCCGGCGTAGTCGCCGGTGTTGACCACGATGGCGACGTCCTTGTGGTTCTTCGCCGCGCTGCGGACCATGGTCGGGCCGCCGATGTCGATGTTCTCGATGGCATCGGCCAGATCGCAATCAGGCTTGGCCACGGTGGCTTCGAAGGGGTAGAGGTTGACCGCTACCAGGTCGATCGGCTTGATGCCGTGCTCGTCCATCACCGCGCCGTCCAGCGCGCGACGGCCGAGGATGCCGCCGTGGATCTTCGGGTGCAGGGTCTTGACGCGGCCGTCCATCATTTCCGGGAAGCCGGTGTAGTCGGCGACTTCCACCGCGGCCACGCCGTTGTCCTTGAGCAGCTTGTAGGTGCCGCCGGTGGAGAGGATTTCCACGCCAAGGGCGGACAGCTCGCGAGCGAATTCGAGGATGCCGGTCTTGTCGGAGACGCTGATCAGGGCGCGGCGAACGGGGAGGCGGGTGGTCTGGTCGGTCATGGTAGGGTCCATTGGAACAGGTAAATCAGTGAAAAAGGGCGGCACCTGGCCGCCCTTTTCCGGGAATTCGCTTACAGCAGGTCGTACTGCTTGAGCTTCTTGCGCAGCGTGCCGCGGTTCAGGCCGAGCAGCTCGGAGGCCTTGGTCTGGTTACCCTTCACGTGGTTCATGACGGTTTCCAGCAGCGGCGCTTCCACTTCGGTGAGCACCAGGTTGTATACGTCGGTGACGTCCGCGCCCTCGAGATGGGCGAAGTAGTTGTGCAGCGCCTTCTCCACGGCGCCGCGCAGGGTCTGGCCCTCTTCGCTCGGCGTATTCAGGTGCTGTTTAAGGCTGGTGTTGTCACTCACGGGTGCAATTCCACTCACTAGGGTCTCTGTCATCAACGTCATGCGGCCACCTCGTTTCCATCGTTGTGCCGTTCGCGAAAGAATGCGCGAACGTGGGCGCACTGTGCGTCCGTACTGTCCAGACGATTGAACTGGGCGCGAAACTCCCTGGCGCCCGGCAGGGTTGCCAGATACCAGCCGACATGCTTGCGGGCGATGCGTACGCCCATCAGGTCGCCATAGAAGGCGTGCAGTGCGGCCAGGTGTTCCAGCAGGATGCGTTCCACTTCGAGCAGGCTCGGCGCCGGGAGAACTTCACCGGTACGCAGGTAGTGCTCGATTTCACGGAAGATCCACGGCCGGCCCTGAGCGGCGCGACCGATCAGCAAGGCATCGGCGCCGGTGGCATCGAGCACGGCCTTGGCTTTTTGTGGGGAGTCGATGTCGCCATTGGCGAACACCGGAATCGATACCGCCTGCTTGATGGCGGCGATGGTGTCGTACTCGGCTTCGCCGGTGTAGAGGTCGGCGCGGGTGCGGCCATGCACGGCCAGGGCGGTGATGCCGGCATCTTCGGCGATCTTCGCCACGGCGATGCCGTTCTTGTTCTGGCGGTCCCAGCCGGTGCGGATCTTCAGGGTCACCGGTACGTCCACCGCAGCGACCACCGCCTCGAGGATCTCGCGCACCAGCGGCTCGTCGCGCAACAGGGCGGAACCGGCGGCCTTGTTGCAGACCTTCTTGGCCGGGCAGCCCATGTTGATGTCGATGATCTGCGCGCCCAGCTCGACGTTCTTGCGCGCCGCCTCGGCGAGCATCTGCGGGTCGCCACCGGCGATCTGCACCGAGCGCGGCTCGGGATCGCCGGCATGCAGCAGGCGCAGGCTGGACTTGCGGCTGTTCCACAGGCGCACATCGCTGGTGACCATCTCCGACACCACCAGGCCGGCGCCGAGGCGGCGGCACAGCTGGCGGAACGGGCGATCGGTGACGCCGGCCATGGGGGCCAGGATCAACCGATTGGGCAATGTGTAAGGGCCAATACGTGGGGCCGACATGGGGCGTCCCTGCTTGTTGGTTCGCAGTTGAGACTGTTGGCGATCAACACCTGTCCTTCACCGTGTCTCGGGGGAAACGGCGGGGGACCTGTGCTCGCGAAAGGGTGGGCATGATACCCGCTCTGGATGACCGGATAAAGGCTGTTTTGAACAAATTCTGAACAGCGATGGCCTTATCGCCAGGAGTTAGATGGAAGACCTGCGGCCAGGCGTCGCGCGGGCTGCAGGCTATTCCGGCGAGTGGAAGCTGAGGCTGTAGTTGACCGCGCGGGTGCCCGGGTCGAGGATGTCCAGGGAAATATGGATGGGCGTCTGCGGCGGCATTTCGCTCTGCCCGGCCAGCTCGCCGGCGAGGTACTCGCTGGGTTTGAAGCGGCGGCTGGCGACCAGTTGGCCGCCGAGGTCGGCGAAGCGCATTTCCAGCAGCGGGAAGGGCTGGGCGAAGGGCGCGCGGTTGTAGAGGATGGCATCGACGATCAGCGCGCCGGAGAACTCCGGATGGCTGCGCACCACCAGGTTGCTGCTGCGAATCTGGCTGATGTCGACCTTCGACGGCAGGCTGCAGCCGATATTCGGGCACAGCTGCTCGAACCAGGGGCGATAGCGATCCTGGCGCGCCAGTTCGTCGAAGTTGTAGGCCACGTACTGGGCCAGCAGGCCGGCGGCGGCCAGCAGGTTGAGCAGGCCCCAGCCCAGCACCCGGCCCCAGGCGATGCTCTGGTGCGGTTGCCACTCCAGTTGCAGCGGCTCGTCGTCCAGCTCGAACAGGCGTTCATCGCGCAGACCGGGTTCGCTGCGCGCGCTCCTCGGTTCTTCGCGCTTGGCGCCGACCTGTGGCGCCGGCGGGTCCTGATCGTCCTGGTGCTGATCCAGGTCGCCCAGGCGTGGCTCGTCCGGCTCGTCGAGTTCTTCGATGGCCGGTTGCTGGCGCGGCGGGGCGACGGCGGTCGGGGGCTCGTCCACTGGCCGGATCGGGGCGGCTACTTCCGGCGATGCCTGCTGATCCTCGGCTTGCAGCTCGAAACCGCTGCGCTTGACCGGCTCGTCACGCAGCAGGGCTTCGGCCCAGGCCTCGTCGTGCGGTTCGTCCTGTTCGGGCGGCGGGGCGCTGCTGAAAGTCTCGCTGTAGCGCGGCGCGCGTTCCAGGGCGAGAAACTGCTGCGACAGCTGCTGCTCCTGTTCCTCCAGCTTGGCCAGTTCCTCGTCGAGATCGAGGCTGTCCAGGTCGAGGTCGTCGTGGATCCACAGCGTGTCGTCGGCGGGTTTGCTCGGCGCCGGCTTGCGCGGGGGTTCC
>NZ_JAODYT010000082.1:0-16911 GCF_029834875.1 Pseudomonas sp. GD04158
TTCGGGGGAGTCGTCGCGCTTGCCATCGTTGGTCATGTTGCCATCGCGGGTATTCACCGGCCGGCCATCCAGCGTCCGTACCTTGCCATCGGCATCACGGTAGGTCTCCAGCTCCTCCTGCGGGGCGGGATTGCCGGAAGGGCTGGACACCGAGCCCCGACCACTTTCCTCGGTGCCGGCCGGCGCCTGGGCATGGGCGTGGCTGGAGAGGGCGAATGCGCTGCATAGCAGCAGTGCGAGATGTGCCTGGGACATGGTTTTCTCCTTTATGGACAAGGCGCGGTGGGTGGCGGAGAAGCCGCCCCGCAAACCGGCCTGACACTATTTCCTACCTTCAGCCCGCCAGTAAGTTCAGGTTCTGCGCGGCGGCGAAGCGCCGGATCGCCGCCAGCGAGACGGTCACCGTTCAGTCCTCGGCGCTTTTGAATCCGGCTGCCTGGGTGTTCCACAGGGTGGCGAAGATGCCGCCCTGCAGGCACAGCTCTTCCGGCGAGCCATCCTCGACGATCTGGCCGTCCTCCAGCACCAGCACGCGGTCGAAGCTGGCCAGCGTGGACAGGCGATGCGCGACGGCCAGCACCGTGCGGCCCTGCATCAGGTCGGCCAAGGCCGTCTGGATCTCGGCTTCCGAGCGGGTATCGAGCGCCGAGGTCGCCTCATCGAGCACCAGGATCGGCGCGTCCTTGAGGAAGGCGCGGGCGATGCCCAGGCGCTGGCGCTGGCCGCCGGAAAGCATCACACCGCGTTCACCGACCAGGGTGTCGTAGCCCTGCGGCAGTTCGCGCACGAATTCGTCGCAGAAGGCGTGACGCGCGGCGGCAATTACCTCTTCGTCGCTGGCCTCGGGCCTGCCGTAGCGGATGTTCTCGCGAATGCTGCGATTGAACAGTGCGGTTTCCTGCGGCACCACGGCCATGCGCGCGCGCAGGCTGTCCTGGCTGACTTCGCTGATGTCCTGACGGTCGATCAGGATGCAGCCATGCTGCACGTCGTCGAGGCGCTGGATCAGGCTGATCAGCGTGGATTTGCCGGCCCCTGAGGCGCCGACGATGCCGACCTTCTGCCCGACCGGAATATGCAGGTTGAAGTGCTCGAATACCTTGCGCCCGTCCGGGTAGGCGAAGCACACGTCGCGAAATTCGATGTCGCCGCGCCACAGGGCCAGCTGCGGTTCGGGATCGTCCAGGCCGTGCGGCTGTACGATGATCTTCAGGGTGTCGTCGATCGAGCCGATCTGCTGCGTGGTGTCCACCAGCGCCAGAGCCAGGTCGCGCGAGCCATGCAGGATACGGAAGGTCAGGGCGCTGACCATGACCACGTCGCCGGCGGTGACGCTGCCGGCCAGCCACAGCTGGATCGCCCAGATCAGCATGCCGCCGGCCATCAGCGACAGGCAGATGTCATGGATCACCCGGGCCTTTTCCAGGTACATCCAGCTGCGCCGCTGGGCGCGGGCCTCCAGGCCGATTTCCTCGGCCAGGCGCTGGCTTTCGCGGTCCCGCGCGGAGAACGCCTTGATCGTCCAGACGTTGGAGACCACGTCCACCAGCTCGCCACCGACCCGCGCGGCCTGGGCGGCGAAACGCTGGTGCTTGCTGCGGCCGCGGATACCGAAGGAGATGATCAGCACGCCGACCACCAGCACGAAGCCGATCAGTGCCCAGGCCATCTGTCCATGCACGGTGAACAGCACCACCACCGCGCCGAGGAAATCCACGCAGGGCGGCATGATCTTCCAGGCCAGGCCGCCGTAGATGGCACCGGCGGCCTGGCCGGTGGCCGAGATGCGATTGCCCAGGGCACCGGCATAGTGCTGCGCGAAGTAGCGCATGGGGTGGCCGGTCAGGTGGCGAAACAGGTCGACCCGGATGTCCACGCAACTGGCCACCACGGTACGGCAGCCCAGCCATCCGCCGAGACGCCAGAACACGTTTTCCACCACGATCAGGCCGATGAAGATGCCCAGCGGGAACCACACGTCGGCCTGCTGGCGGTCGTTGGTGGCCATCGCATCGACCAGCAGTTTCATCCCGTACTGCACGGCCACGGCGCAGCTGCCGGCGCCGGCTATCAGCAGGAACATGCCGCCGAAATGCCAGGGCCGCTTGAGCACGTAGCGCGCCAGGAAGGCGAGCGGCTTGCCCGGCAGGGCCTGCTGGGCGTCGTGGGCGCTGCTGCTCATGCCTGCCGGGCCAGTTGTCCGGCCAGCGCCTCGAACAGCGTTCGCTGGCGCTGCAGCTCCATGGCCAGAGGGGCGTGCACGGGGCGCCGGCCCAGCTCGTCGGCGAAGCCGAACAGACCAGTCGGGCAATGGCGGTCGTCGATCCAGCCGGGATAGTCGACGACCGGGTACAGGCAGATGCCTTCCAGCGGCAGGCCGCGTTGCAGGGCCAGATGCACCTGCTCGCCGACGTAGCGCAGCCAGTCGACACGCTGGTCGCCCTCGGCGCCGGTTTCAGCCACCAGGATGGGCCTGCGGTAGCGCTGGTGGACCTCGGCGAGAATGCCACTGAAGGGGCGGTAGTGCGGCTCGCCTCGCCACAGCGTATCGCCGCCGAGAAACCACTGGTTGTCGGGGTAGTAGTTGACGCCGACGATATCCAGATACTCCGGTTTGCCGCCGAGCCCCGGCCATTGCATGCCCGTGAGCATGTCCCAGGCCTGGAACTGCGACAGGCGATAGCGCTCGGCATCCTCCTGCTCGCTGGCGCGGTTGCTCCTGGCGACGACATGGATGACGGGGTCGACCTGCACGAAACGCGCTCGCGGATCGACCTCGCGGATCGCCTCGATGGCCGCGATGCTGGCGCGTATCAGCTGGTGCTTGAGCTCGTCGCCGCGGCCTGTCGCCAGGGGCGAGAAATAGCCGACTTCACCGCCGGCCCAGGCCCAGAAGGACATCTCGTTGAGCGGCGAGTAGAACGGCACGCGGTCGCTGTGCTCGCGCACCAGGCGGGCCGCAGCGGCGGCGAAGCGGGCGAAGCGCTCGACGAACTGCGGGCGCCAGATATCGATGTGGTCAGGCCAGCCGTAATGGCACAGATCCCAGATGACCTGCACGCCAGCCTGTTCGGCGGCCTGCAACTGCGGCAGGAAGCTGGACCAGTCGTAATGACCGGGAGTCGCCTCGATCAGATGCCAGCGCAAACCATCCCGTGCGCTGCGCAGGCCCTGCTGACGCAGCGCGGCGTAGTCTTCGGCTGCCCAGCGCTGGTGGGCGGTGTTCTCGATCAGGTCGAGCCGCCGTCCGTCCTGTCGACGGTGGGTCGAACACTCGAAACCGCCCATGAAGAAGCTGTCGAACAGCGAAGGCACATGCATCGTCACTCCTTACCGTGCCAGATGGGTCAGTCTCTCTTCAGCCTCGGCGGGTGCCTCTTGGCTTTCCCGCTGAGCCTGCTCGATGCGCTGATACAGGGCCAGCGCCTGGCCCACGACCTGATCCATGTTGTAGTACTTGTAGGTGCCGAGACGCCCGAGAAAGGTGACCCCTGGCGTGGCGTCCGCCAGATGCTGGTAACGCTTGTACAGCGCGGCGTTTTCCGGTCGTGGGATAGGGTAGTAGGGATCGCCTTCGGCGGACGGATATTCGTAGGTGATGCTGGTCTTCGGATGCGCCTGACCGGTGATGTGCTTGTACTCGCTGATACGCGTGTAAGGCACACCTTCGTCCGGGTAGTTGACCGTGCCCACCGGCTGGAAGCGCTCCTGGTCCAGGCTGCGGTGTTCGAAGCGCAGCGAGCGATAGGGCAGCTTGCCGTAGCAGAAATCGAAGTACTCATCGATGGGGCCGCAGTAGATCAGCTGGTCGTGCTGGATGTCATGGCGGATTTCGCGGTAATCGGTATTGAGCATCACCTTGATGTTCGGGTGGTCGAGCATGCGTTCGAACATCCGTGTGTAACCGTGCAGGGGAATCTGCTGGAAGCTGTCGGTGAAGTAGCGGTCGTCGGTGTTGGTGCGCGTTGGGATTCGCGAGGTCACCGACTTGTCCAGCTGCGACGGATCCAGCCCCCACTGCTTGCGGGTGTAGCCGCGGAAGAACTTTTCGTACAGTTCGCGGCCGATCTGGTTGACCACCACGTCCTCGCTGGTACGGATGTCATCGACGGGTTCGGCCCGGCTGGCTAGGTAGCGCTCGGCCTCTTCGTCGCTCTGCAGGTCCAGGCCATACAGGGCGTTGAGGGTGGTGCGGTTGATCGGAATCGGCACCTGCTGCTCATCGACCACGGCCAGCACCCGGTGCTCGTAGGGGCGCCATTGGGTGAAGCGGGACAGATAATCGACTATGCGCTGGGAATTGGTGTGAAAGATGTGCGGGCCATAGCGATGCACCAGCACGCCGGCTTCGTCGTGGTGATCGTAGGCGTTGCCGGCAATGTGCGGACGGCGGTCGATCACCAGGACACGTTTGCCCAGCCCGGCGGCCAGGCGCTCGGCGAGCACGCTGCCGGCGAAACCCGCCCCGACGATCAGGTAGTCGAAGCCGCGGCGCGGGGTATCGTTCAGGTAGCTCAAGCCAGACATTCGATCATCTCCTGCATACGGGTCTGGGTCTGATCCCAGGACATGTCGCCGAGGGTGCGGTCGGCGTTCTTCAGAAACTCTTCGCGATCGGCGGCCAGTTCGAGCGCTTTCTCGCAGGCGGCGACGAACGCCTCGGCGGTGTCAGCGATCAGCACCACGCCGCTTTCGCCGTAGCCGCGTATCACGTCCGCCACTGGCGTGGACACCACCGGGCAGCCGCCAGCGAGGTACTCGGGGGTCTTGGTGGGGCTGATGAAGCGAGTCGACTCGTTCAGCGCGAAGGGCATCAGCGCGACGTTCCAGCCGGCGAGGTAGCCCGGCAGCTCGTCATAGGTCTTGCCGCCGAGGAAATGAATGTTCGGGCGGTGCGGCAGGGCGGCTGCATCGATCTTCACCACCGGGCCGATCATCACGAACTGCCAGTCGGGGCGCAGCGAGGCCACCTGCTCGAGCAAGGCGATGTCGAAGCGCTCGTCGATCACGCCGTAGAAGCCGAGGCGCGGCCGGCCGATGCCCGCCTGGTCCGGCGGATTGTTCTGAAAGCCCCGCGCCGTGGCGAAATGTTCGATATCCACGCTGCTTGGAAAGGGGTGAACGTTGTCATGCAAGGTGCGCTTGGCTTCCCACAGGCTGTAGCCGCCGGTGAATACCAGGTCGGCCCGCTCCAGCAACTCGCGCTCGCGCTGCAGCAGTTGCGGTGGCGCGCCTCTGAAGCCCGACAGTTCATCCATGCAGTCGTAGACGACGGTGCTGGCGTTCAGGTGCCGGGAGAATGCCAGGCTCATCGGCGTGTAGTACCAGAGCAGCAGGTCTTCCACACCGAGCCTGGCCAGGTAGTCGTCGAGCAGGGCGCGCAGCGCCTCGCTGCTCGCGTCGGCGTCGGCCTCGAGCCCGACGGGCAGGCGCGGCACCAGCACCTGCACACCTTGCTCATCCGGGCGCACCTCCAGCCAGGGCTCGGCCTCGTCGCAGGGCACCGGTTCTTCGAAGAACAGTACGTTGTACGAACGGGCGAAACGCGACATCAGGTGCTGTGGCCGCTGGTAGACGAAGCTCCAGCGCAGGTGCGACAGACACAGCAGGGTCGGGATCAGCGGGTCGAACACCACGGCCGCTTGCGACGCCTCCTGGGGTTTGGGGGATTTACCGATTGGCTGTTGAAAGGGGCCTGCCCAACTCATGTTTCCGATTCCCTTGGCTGTTGTCCAAGCAGGTCTGCCGATGCATGTACACCGCTGCCCGTGCAAGAAGTGATTCGAACAATGGACGGCCTGCTCCGCGGGGCAGTTCAACAAATCGGCTGAGCGTTGCGCTGCCGCGTGCGTTCATCTTTCTCCTTGAACTCCGGGACTCACCGCCTCGTCGGTATTTAGGACTGCGTTCCCAAACCGCCATGAAGTATCCGCCGACATGTGCATCACGGCGGCCTTCAGGCGACCCGTCGCTTAAGGAGGTGAACATGATTCTGGTCACGGGAGGTGCCGGCTACATCGGCTCTCATGCGGTGCTCGCGCTGTTGCAGGACGGCCACGACGTGCTGGTGCTGGACAACCTGTGCAACAGCTCCAGCAAATCTCTCGAGCGGGTGGCACTGATCGCCGGTCGCGCCGCGCATTTCGTCGAGGGCGACATCCGTGACCGTGGCCTGCTCGATGCGTTGTTCCGCCAGTGGCCGATCACTGCGGTGATGCACTTCGCCGGCCTCAAGGCGGTGGGCGAGAGCGTGCAGGACCCGCTGCGCTACTACGAAACCAACGTGGCCGGCAGCATCACGCTGTGCCAGGCCATGGCAGACGCCGGTATCTTCGAGCTGGTCTTCAGCTCCTCGGCCACGGTCTATGGCGAATCGGTCAAGGTGCCGATCTCGGAGCAGTGCACCACGGGTATCCCGACCAATCCCTACGGTCAATCGAAGCTGATGGCGGAGAACGTGCTCAAGGCCCTGGCTCATTCCGACCAGCGCTGGTCCATCGCCCTGTTGCGCTATTTCAATCCCATAGGCGCCCATGAGTCCGGCCTGATCGGCGAGGATCCCGACGGCATTCCCAACAATCTGCTGCCCTACATGCTGCAGGTGGCGGTCGGCCGCCGGCCGCACCTGAGCGTCTACGGTATCGACTACCCCACGCGCGATGGCAGCGGAATTCGCGACTACATCCATGTGATGGATCTGGCCGAGGGCCATTTGCGCGCGCTGCAACGGCTCTCTGCTACCAGCGGGGTGTCGATATGGAACCTGGGCACCGGTCAGGGCTACTCGGTGCTGGAGATGCTCCGCGCATTCGAGGGCGTGGTGGGGCGCAAGCTGCCCGTGCGCTTCGCGCCGCGTCGCTCTGGCGACATCGCCCAGTGCTGGGCTGACCCGAGCAAGGCTCGGCAGGAGCTGGGCTGGAAGGCCACGCGCGATCTCAAGGTCATGCTCGAGGATGCCTGGCGTTGGCAGCGCATGAACCCGCATGGCTATCAGGGGGCACCAGAAAAGGACTCGGCTGCGGCACTGGCAAGCTGATGGATCACCGTTCGGCGAGCAGTACCGTCGGCAGCGTCTGGGTGGCGGAGTAGCTCAAGCGTCCAGCAGAACGCGCTGTCGCCAGGCCGGAGCCGCGACGGGAAACAGCACCTCGGTTGGGCGAAAGCGTGCCAGACCCAAGGCGGCCACCTGGCGCTGGCGTTGCTGGGCCTTAACCAGCGCCTGGCGATAACCCTGTTCGCTGATCGGCTGACCGAGGAAATAGCCCTTGCCGTTCTGGTAGGCGTCTTTCTCCCGATGCCACCAGGCCTCGATCAGGTCCGGATCAGGCCAGGGCAGGTTTTCATCCTCGTCCAGCGCGACGTTGGCATCGGCCGGATCGTCATTGGGACCGGCGTCGTAATCCGGCGAATCGCGCAGCTCCAGATCGAGCAGGGCCAGGTCGGCACCGCTGATCAGGCTGAAGGCCTCGCCGGCAACCCGCGCGTTGGGTATATCGCGCATCTGCTGAATCAGCCAGGGAATGCTCACCGGATCGCCCAAAAGGCCGACGGCCTGGATGACCAAGCGACGTTGCTGTGGTTGCTGCATCGCCTGACGAATCCAGGCGATGCTGGTATCTCTCGGCTGCCAGGCCAGCAGCACGGGCAGGGCGCGGTGCTGGAACGCGACCGCCTGTTCGGCGAACTGGCGCAGCAGCGGCAGGGCCTCCTCATCGCCCATCTGCGCCGTGGCCCAGTTGGCCCAGAAACGTGCGCCTTGGTCGGGATGCAGGCGATGGGCGCGGATGGTCGGCAGCAGATCACGCCGACGCAGTTCGCCCGCCGTACGCGCCGATTGGGCGATGACGGCCGCATCGGCATGCGCCAGCCCCGCAATCAACGCCGCCCCCGGATCGCGTCGATGCATGCCGCAGGCGGCCAGGCCAATGCAGCGAAACAGCGCTTCCGGCGAGCCCAGTAGCTTCTGAACCCAGGGTTCGACTCGTGACCATTCCAACCAACCCAGTGCCGCGGACATATAACGTGCACCGTCGGGGTGGGCGCGCAGATGTTCGGCCAACCGGGTCATGGCGGAGGTATTGGCGGTTTCGAAAGCCAGCACCGTGGCTGCGAATATCTCGCCCTGGGCGTTGGGATTGAGCTGCTCGAGCAGAGTCTCGATAGCGACCGGGCCCGCGATGCGCAGGCCGTCCAGATGGGCTTCGATACGGTTGTCGAGGGTGCTCAGATGGTTGAGGTCGTAGTGGGGCTGGCGGACGGCGATGCTGCGCAGCAGGCCGAGGAAGGCGGCTTCTTCGATGTGTTGGGTTAGGACGTCTGTGATTAGCATAAAGCGGACTCAGGCGAGCTCATGCCAGGTGCTCCCGTCAGCGCTCCAGCACTGGTGCTTGCGTCCCGTCGACAGGAGAATGCCGTCGTCGGCATCTAGTTGACCGCAGGTGACTGGCTCTCCGAGGCGCATGTCCACCTGCTGTGGCATATGATTCGCGTCGAGTCGATATAGCGCATTGCTGGTGGCGAAGAAGATCTCTTCGTTGAAGTATTGAATATCCCATATTTGGGCATCTAGGCCAGTCTCGACTACCTCCCAGGCGCTTTGTGAGCCGATCATCAGGAAGCCGTTCTTGCCCGCCACTACTACCTGGCGGTCGGGAAGCATATGAACCGCGTTGAGGATCACGTTGGTTGGGCTGTCTAGCTGTTCCCAGCGTCCCGCATGACAGCGCCACACCTCGCCAGCGAAGCCAACGGCATATAGTTCTGCCTCGTCGATTCCATGGATCGCGTTGAAACCGACGACATCCATCAATCTGCGGTCTTGCAGTGTCCCTGCGTCCTTTCGCTCCCAAGCGCCCGCTAGGTTGCGCCGGTAGACCTGCCGCCCCATGCCCACTGCATAGACGCCTTCGCCAATGGTCCGTAGGTCGCGCAGTACACCATAGACATCGGGTCCATCACCGGCGGGCCATATCGGAGACTCGCTATCGCCGGTAGTGGTGCCGTAGCCCATGTGACCATCCGGCCCCATATAGATCAGTTCTACGCCTCCCCCACGCGGAACCTTTTGGATAGCCATGCGAGTGCAATACCAAGGCACGTTGAATGCCGAAGGCTGCGCAGCCGAGAAGACCCACTTAATCAGAGTAGCGTTCGCTGCTCCCTTCTCCGTCAGCTGGTCGATCTGAGCTACTGCACGAGCCGTAGTGCAGTTCTGCACCAGTCCGTGCAAATAGCTGAAATGCTTTTTCTCGAATGCCACTTTGTACTCCTTACAGTGAGCCGCCGGCCGCCGACATTCCGCTTATCGCCGAGATTTCCGCTTGCAGCGCCGTACTTTGCTTGGCATCCAGTGTGCCCACCGAGCGAGTACCTGCCTGTGGATCAGTTCTCAGCGGAGTGTTTTCGGCTACCCCACAGCGTTCCTTGTGATAACTGTCCAGTTGTGCCGCCGTGCATTTATCGTTGCACTGTTCGTTTACCGCCTTGTTTGCTTTGACTCCGGCGTTGCGCGCATCTGCGTAAGTCCAACCGCCGGATTGCTCGTGGTGCTTGGCCTCTATTGCCTGCTGGAAGGCATGGTACTGGCCATGTTCACCGGAATGCCGGGGCCCTTCGGCACATACGCAGGGCGATTCTGTGTCCTTGTAGGCCTGCTTGCCCTGAGGTGCGGTGAAAAACATGCTTTCGCCCTCACCACGCTTACCCACCTCGTAGAAACAATGCGCCTCGATCAAATGGTGCGGCTGCTCTCCGGGGCAACAACCGATCCCGCTTTTCCTCTTTCCTTGGTTGTAGGAAACCAATAGGCATTTCCTGGCCTTTTTGCACTCTTTATCGGCGCATTTCTCTGCCTTGCTCTCTTTGCCTGCGCAGGCCGTCTTCTCTTTCTCAACGTCCTCCTCGCAATCTTTGTGAAGGGCCATGGTTTGCTTATCGGAATAGATCCAGGGAGGCGTATTACCAGGAAATGACGCATGGTTATGCGTCGTCATATCCAAGTTCCGAACGACATTCTCCCCCTCGAACTTCACATCCATCGACCATGAGGTGAAATACACCTTGCCCTTGATCTTGCTGGTAATCACACCCTTCTTCGGCGCGCAGCCGGCTTCGTCGCCGTAGCTGGTCTTGAAGTAGCTCTTGTTCTTGAGCATCACTTCCTTGCCGGTGATCTTTACCGTGCGGGTGCCGTTGGTGGTGTCCTTGGCCATGCCGGTGTTGGGGTAGGGGATGGGTACGCCGGGCGGGGTGGCCGGGGTTTGCGGTGGAGTGAAGCAGACGTCGGGGAAACAGGCGATGGACTTGCCGTCGGCCGACTTGCACGACACTTCCATGTTGTTGGCATAGACCTCGTTGGCCATCAGGCGGCCCTCACCGGTTGGTAGCTGAGCAGGGCGGCGGCGCGTTGGCCGGCGTCGTTGCCGAGGTGACAGAGGATGTTCGGGCCATCGCCGTAGGCCTT
The DNA here is from genome assembly GCF_029834875.1 of Pseudomonas sp. GD04158. Classification (NCBI taxonomy): domain Bacteria; kingdom Pseudomonadati; phylum Pseudomonadota; class Gammaproteobacteria; order Pseudomonadales; family Pseudomonadaceae; genus Pseudomonas; species Pseudomonas sp. GD04158. The sequence goes on from NZ_JAODYT010000082.1 coordinate 10,463, forward strand.
GCGGCTGGCGGCCAGGGTCACGGCGAGCATGGCCGGGCCGATGGCGGCGCCGACTTCGCCGATGCAGTCGGCCGGGTGCCAGATATGGAAGAACTCCTTGCGCACGCGCAAGGTGCGGCTCAGGGCCAGCGAGGCCTCCTTGAAGTAGTACTGCTCGCCGGACAGGTCGGTGACGCGATAGTCCATCTGTTCCAGGCCGCAGCCCACTTCGGCCAGGGCGGCGCGGATGGCCTGGGTCAGGCCTTCGGCGCGCAGGGGGATGTCTTCGCTTTCCACGGTGGCCGGCTCCATGCCGAAGCCAAGGCCGAGGCAGGCCAGTTGCGGTTCCTCGCTGGCGACCGGAGCGCCGATCACCACGGCAGCGGCGCCTTCACCGGGAATGAAGCCGTTGGAATTCTGGCTGGTCAGCAGGCGCTCGCGCTCCTCGAAGGCGGCCAGGGTCGGTGTGCTGAGAAAGGAGTCGACACCGGCGATCAGCACGTGGCGATGGCCGCCCTGGTAGATCAGCTTGCGTGCATTGAGTAGTGCCACGGCGCCGCTCACGCGGCCGCGGGCGATGACGTTGGAGCTGGGATGAAAGGCCAGGCCCAGCTCCCGTTCGATATCGTGCAGCAGTTCGATGTCCAAACCGTCGAGGCGTCCGGGGCGCTCCTGTTCGGCCACGCCGAGCAGCAGCGGGGTTTGCGCCGGGTCGACCCCAGGCGTGCTCTGCAGGGCTTCGGCGATGGCGCGGGCGGCCATCTGGATCAGCTTGGTGCGGCCGCGCCAGGGTTGTTCCAGCGGCACGCTGGCGGCGATCAGCCATTCGCCGCCACGGTCGATGAAGCGGGTTTCCTGGAAGTTGTCGATGGCGCAGCGAATGGCCGCGCAACTGGCCGGGGCGCTGAGGCCGACCGCGCTGACCATGCCGGAGCCGAGAATGCACAGGGCGTTCATCAGTCGGCCTCCGTCGCCTGGTGTCTGGACTTGACCAGGCTGCCGAGACCGGCGTGGTAATCCTTGCCCAGCTCGCGGGCACGCCACCAGGCGCGCGACATGCTGCCCACCAGCACCTGGGCGATTTCAAACATGTTGCGTTTGAGCGGGCGGCTGATGCGCCAGGTCAGCTGCACCTGGCGCGCCTCGGTGTCGATCAGCAGGGTATCGATCACCGCATGCACCGTCTCATGGCCGCCCTTGTTGAGAAAGAAGGTTACCGGCACGGACATCTGCGGAATGCGAAAGCCCGCGCGTTCCTGCGCCGTGAGGTTGAGCAGCAGCACCTCCTCGCCGCCCTTAAGGTGCTCGGTCTGCTGGTCGGCCGGTGCGGCCTGGAAGTAGCGATTGTCGAAGTCGGCCGGCAGGAAGGGAAAACAGTCCGCCAGCCAGGTCTCGTCGTAGGTCCCGGCGAAGGCGGCGCGCTGCGGCCAGTGACGGCCAATCGGGCCGAGCGCCATGGGACGAAAGTCGCCATGCGGGCTGTCGATGGGTTTGCCCAGCTCTTCGGTGCTGGGCATCGGCATGCCGAGCATGTCGGCGCTGTCCGTGCCGCGCGGGTACCAGCCGATACCCGCCGGGTTATCCGGGTAGGCGTGCTGCTGCTCGGGGTTGCCCTTGACAGGATGGGCGCCGCCAAAGGCCTGGGCGTAGGAGATCGTCTGTTCGAGAAAAGGCTGCGGCAGCCCGGGCGCGACGCCGAGCAGGCCCGGCTGCCACTGCCTGGGGCCGAGTACCGAGAAGGCCTTGCCGACGCGGCCGACGCGAATGCCGGCGGTGATCTGCGTTGCCGGCCTGCCGCCCGGTGCGTGGGCCTTGCCCTGCACCAGCACGTCGCAGAAGGGTTTGCTCGGGGCGAAGTCCATTTCCTGCAGCGGTGCGCTGAGGCCCGGTTCGCCATGAAAGGTGTCGGCCATCAGCAGCGGCTGCTGGGTATCGAGCAGGCGCGCCTCGCGCCCGTCCAGTGGCAGGTCGAAGGTACCCTTGGCGATCACCACCAGCGATTCGCGGCCATCGGGCGCCAGGCCCTGGGTAAAGGCCGCCATCAGTCGGGTCGCGTTGAGCAGTTCCATATGCCTTGCGCCTTCTAGTTGATCTGCACCGAGCCGCCCTTGATGCGGTTGACCCCGCTGGAGCGGCTGGAGAGATAGGCGCCCTGGATGATCACCTTGCCGGCGCGGGTCAGGGTGATGCTGGCCTTGCCGCAGCGCAGCACGATTTCCTGCTCGGCGCGCAGCTCCAGGCGCTCATCATCGAGCTTCACCTGCGCTGCTGGCGCCGCGCCGAGCAGCCGGCCGATCACCAGCGGGCGCAGCGGGTCGCCGTTCTCGAACATCAGCGCGACCTGGGCGCCGATATCCGCACCGGTCAGTGCCGCCATGCTGCGGGCGACAAGGCCCTGTGCGTCGGCGCAACCGGGAAAGCTCACCCGCGGCGAGCCGTCGTCGGGCAGGGCGAGCAGGGTGCCGATCATCACGCCGTCGAGGCGCGCCTGGCTGGGCAGGAAGTATTGAACCGTCATAACTGGGCTCCTAGTTCTGCAGAATCTTCTGCCCCTTGACCACCACGTTCTTGCTCGCCTTGACGTTGATCGCCCCGGAGCCGTCGATGGTGATGTTCTTGCCGCGAATGGTGATGGTGCCGTCCTTCTTCATGGTGATGCTGGCCGAGCCGGTGGTCAGGGTGATGGAGTCGCCCGCGCTCAGGGAGAAGTTCTTGCCCACGCTCAGGCTGTCGTCCTTGCCGATGCTGCTGTCGCGACTCTGACCGACGCTGCGCGACTCGTTCTTGCCGATGCTGGTGTTCTGGTTGCTGCCGATGCTGATGTCTTCGTTCTTGCCGACCTTCTCGGTACGGTTGCTGCCGATGGTGATGCTCTCGTCGCTGCCGACATCCTCGGTGCGGTTGTTGCCGATGCTGATCTTCTCGTTGCTGCCGACCTTCTCGGTGCGGTTGGCGCCGATGGTGATGCTCTCGTCGCTGCCGACATCCTCGGTGCGGTTGTTGCCGATGCTGATCTTCTCGTTGCTGCCGACCTTTTCGGTGCGATCGACGCCGATGGTAATGGTCTCGTTGTTGCCGACCTTCTCCGTGCGGTCCACGCCGATGGTGATGGTTTCGTTGTTGTCCACCGTCTCGGTACGGTCGTGTTTGACGTGCACCGTTTCGTCGTTGTCGATGGTCTTGGTGCGGTCGTGGCCGACCCAGTGGGTTTCGTCGTTCTCGACCTCGATGTCCTGGTTCTTTTCCGCATGGATGAACAGCTGCTCCTCGCCCTTCTTGTCCTCCATGCGGATTTCGTTGAAGTTGGCCGGCGTGCCTTCCTTGCTCGAACGGCTCTTCACGCCGCTCTGGGTGGCATTGGCGGGCAGGTCGTAGGGCACCGTCTGCTCGGCGTTGTAGACGCGACCGGTGATGATCGGCCGATCCGGATCGCCTTCGAGGAAGCTGACGATCACCTCCTGGCCGATGCGCGGAATCTGGATCGCGCCCCAGTTCTTGCCGGCCCAGGCCTGCGACACGCGCATCCAGCAGGAGCTGTTCTCGTCGGACTGGTCGTGGCGGTCCCAGTAGAAGTGCACCTTGACCCGGCCGTACTGGTCGGTCCAGATCTCCTCGCCGCTGGGGCCGACCACCATGGCGGTCTGCGGCCCGCGCACGATGGGCATGGGGGTCAGCGGCAGGGGGCGAAAGGCCTGGCTGGCGTCCATGCAGTCCAGCTCGCTGGTGAACTGCTCGAGGTTGTCGCCGAAGCCGGTCTCATAGGCCTCCTGGCGGATGCGGTAGCGCGCACCGACCACCAAATACTCGCGGTTCTGGTCGGCGCGCTCGTAACCGCTGAGCTTGAACAGATGGCCCGAGCCCAGGCCGCGGGCACGGCCGCGCAGCTGCACGCGCTCGAACTGCGTATGGATGGCCTCGATGCGGGTGCGTGCGTAGTGCTCGCCGTCCTTGCTCTGCACGTACTCGCCGGGATAGTCGAACAGCGGGTATTCGGCGTTGCCATGGCTGCGCGAGACGCTGGAACGCACGTCGAGGCTGGCGCTGGGGCGCTGGAAGTCGTAATCGGTCAGCGCCAGGGAGCCGGGCTGCACCTCACGCGCCAGCTGCCAGTCGTAGAAGTGGTCGCGCTCGCGCATCTGCAGTTCGGGCGGGTAGAACGGCACGCTGGCGTAGCCGTCCACCGTCGAATGGGCGCCGTAGGCGTCGGCCAGCACCAACACGTGGCGCGCCTTCTCGTGGCGGAAGTAGTAGTAGATGCCTTCCTGCTCCATCAGCCGGCTGACGAAGTCGAAGCTGGTTTCCCGGTACTGCACGCAGTACTCCCACTCCCGGTAGCTGCGGCTGAGGCTGTCTTCGAAATCGGAAAAACCCAGGTCGCGGAACACCTGCTTGATGATGTCCGGCACCGTCTTGTTCTGGAAGATGCGGCAGTCGGAGGTCCGGCTCAGCAGCCACAGCCATGGTCGCAGGGTCACCTGATAGCCGGCGAACTGGCCGATGCCCACGGTCTGCCGGCAGGCGCAGACGATGCCGTGGAAGTAGCGATCGCCGCCATCGGGCAGCTCCAGTGACAGCCCCATGGGCTTGCCCAGCAGCTGGTCGAACTTCACCGAGCCGTCTTCCGAGGTCAGCTCCAGGTGGTACTGGAACGGGCGGCCCAGTTCCTCGCTGCCATCCATGCCCTGCAACAGCAGGACGTTGGGCCCCAGTGGTCCGTTGACCTGAACCGCTCTTGTGCTTTGCGTGATGGCCATGACGGCTTCCTCTGGCTATCGCGGTTGGGGTTAGGCGCCGAAGTCGTAGTGCAGGGCGTTGTCGCGTTGGCTGATGCGCACGCCGGCGAGCGGTTTGCCCTCGAGCATGCGGGTGAGGAACTCACGACTCATGTCCGGCAACAGGCTGTTGGTCAGAATGGCGTCGATCATCCTGCCGCCGCTCTCGATCTCGGTGCAGCGCGAGACGATCAGGTCGATCACGCTGTCGTCGTACTCGAATGGCACCTTGTGCCCGGCTTCCACGCGCTTCTTGATGCGGTCGAGCTGCAGCCGGGTGATGGCCTTGAGCATGGTGTCGGATAGCGGGTAGTAGGGGATGGTCACCAGGCGGCCGAGCAGCGCCGGCGGGAATACCTTGAGCAGCGGTTCGCGCAAGGCCTTGGCGATGGAGTCCGGATCGGGCATCAGCTCCGGGTCGCTGCACAGACTGGCGATCATGTCGGTGCCGGCGTTGGTGGTGAGCAGAATCAGGGTGTTCTTGAAGTCGATCAGGCGACCCTCGCCATCTTCCATCACCCCCTTGTCGAAGACCTGGAAGAAGATCTCGTGCACGTCCGGATGCGCCTTCTCCACCTCATCCAGCAGCACCACGCTGTAGGGCTTGCGCCTGACGGCCTCGGTCAGCACGCCGCCTTCGCCGTAGCCGACGTAGCCGGGCGGGGCGCCCTTGAGGGTGGAGACGGTGTGCGCCTCCTGGAATTCGCTCATGTTGATGGTGATGACGTTCTGCTCGCCGCCATACATGGCCTCGGCCAGGGCCAGCGCGGTCTCGGTCTTGCCCACGCCGGAGGTGCCGGCGAGGAGGAACACGCCGATCGGTTTGCTCGGGTTGTCCAGGCCGGCGCGTGAGGTCTGGATGCGCTTGGCGATCATCGCCAGGGCGTGGTCCTGACCGATGATGCGTTTTTTCAGGTGTTCGTCGAGACGCAGCACGGTATCGATCTCGTTGCGCGCCATGCGCCCGACCGGAATGCCGGTCCAGTCGGCCACCACCGAGGCCACGGCCTGATAGTCGACCGTAGGCAGGATCAGCGGATTTTCCCCTTGCAGAGCGTTCAGACTGTTCTGCAGTTCGCTGAGTCGGGCGCGCAGGGTGTCCAGTTCCTCCTGGCTCAGGGCAGGGGTGTCGGCGCCACCTTCGCGGCTGGTGCCGTCCACCGGCTCGGCGGCGGCGCGCAGGCTGGCGCGGGTGGCCAGCAGCTCGTCGACCAGGGTCTTTTCCTCGGCCCAGCGCGCTTCCAGCTCGCCCAGGCGGGTGCGCTCCTCATCCAGAGCGGCCTGCGTGTCGTCCTGGCGACTGCCGATGGCGATGCCGATGGCCTGCTCGCGGGCGATGATGGCCAGCTCGGTCTCCAGTGCCTCGATACGCCGGCGGCTGTCGTCCACCTCGGCCGGCACCGCATGCAGGCTGATGGCGACGCGGGCGCAGGCGGTGTCGAGCAGGCTCACCGATTTATCCGGCAACTGGCGCGCCGGGATGTAGCGGTGCGACAGCTTGACCGCGGCTTCCAGCGCCTCGTCGAGGATCTGCACCTTGTGGTGCTGCTCCATGGTCGAGGCCACGCCGCGCATCATCAGGATCGCCTTGTGCTCGGACGGCTCGTCCACCTGCACCACCTGAAAGCGCCGGGTCAGCGCCGGGTCCTTCTCGATGTGCTTCTTGTACTCGGCCCAGGTGGTGGCGGCCACGGTGCG
>NZ_JAODYT010000083.1:0-16867 GCF_029834875.1 Pseudomonas sp. GD04158
GCTCGCTGGCTTCGCCGAGCACGCGGATGCGCTGGTGCCAGCGCGCGCTGTCGGCTTCGGGATCGGTGCGGCCGGTCCAGGCGCTCATGCAATGACGGTCAGCGTGCATAAACCACTTCTCCCTTGAAAACGCGCTGGCGCAGGCGCCCGGCCTGCACCGCATAGGCCAGTTCGGCCGGTTGCTGGATGTCCCACAGGCACAGGTCGGCAGGCGCGCCGACCTCGATCCGCCCCAGGTCGAGGCGCCCGAGGGCGCGGGCGGCCTGGGCAGTCATGCCGCTCAGCGCTTCGCGCGGGGTCAGCCGGAACAGGGTGCAGGCCAGGTTGGCCATCAGCGTGGGCATGCAGATCGGCGAGGTGCCGGGGTTGGCGTCGCTGGCCACGGCCATCGGCACGCCGTACTGGCGCAGCAGCTCGATGGGCGGCAGCTGGGTTTCGCGCAGCACATGGAAGGCGCCGGGCAACAGCACGGCGACGGTGCCGGCCTCGGCCATGGCGCGCACGCCGGCCTCGTCGAGGTATTCGATATGGTCGGCCGACAGCGCACCGTAACGCGCGGCCAGGGCACTGCCGCCCAGATTGGACAGCTGCTCGGCATGTGCCTTGATCGCCAGACCATGGGCCTTGGCCGCCAGGTAGATGCGCTCGCACTGCGCCGGGGAGAAACCGATGCCTTCGCAGAACACGTCCACCGCATCGGCCAGGCCTTCGGCGGCAGCGGCCGGAATCATCTCGTCGCAGACCAGGCTCACGTAGTCGTCGGCGCGGCCGGCGTATTCCGGCGGCAGGGCGTGGGCGCCGAGCAGCGTGGTGATCACCCGCACCGGTCGCAGCTGGCCGAGGCGGCGGGCCACGCGCAACATCTTCAGCTCGTCGGCGACGGTCAGGCCGTAACCGGACTTGATCTCCACCGTGGTCACGCCATCGGCCAGCAGCGCATCGAGGCGCGGCAGGCTGGCGGCGATCAGCTCGTCCTCGCTGGCCGCGCGAGTGGCGCGCACGCTGCTGAGAATGCCGCCGCCGGCGCGGGCGATCTCTTCGTAGCTGACGCCCTCCAGGCGCTGCTCGAACTCGCCGGCGCGGTTGCCGGCGTAGACCAGGTGGGTGTGGCAGTCGACCAGGCCGGGAGTCAGCACTCCGCTGCGACCAGCGCAGGCGGCGCCCTGGGCGTGCGCCTCGTTGAACTCGCGCGCCGGCCACAGACCGGCGATGCGCCCGTCCTCGACCAGCACGGTCATCGCCTCGCTCAGCTGCACCAGGCCATCGAAGACCTGCACATCACGCCACAGCTGTTTCGAAGTTGATTGCGTCGGCATGGGATTCTCCCTGCTTGTTTTGTATATACAATATGAGTGACTCGACGGACCGTCAAGCCATGAAAATGTTTTTGACCGGACGGTCATATGACTGCAGACACCATCGAATTATCGAGCGGATCGCCCGACATAGAGCCATCACTGTCGCTCAACGGTGGCCGAGCGACCGCGCTGACAATGGTTGCCATTCGTCGCCCATCGGCCATGTATATACATTTGGAGAAGCCATGCCCTGCACCCTGCTCGACCTCGCCACTGCCCGCGTCATGCCCTGGAAGAACGGCGGCGGCGAAACCCTGGAACTGGCCATCGCGCCGGCGGGCGCCGGGCTGGAGGATTTCGCCTGGCGCATCAGTTGCGCCCGGGTCGCCAGCAGCGGACCGTTCTCGCGCTTTCCCGGGGTCGACCACAGCCTGGCGCTGCTGGCCGGCGAGAGCCTGACCCTGCAACGGGCAGGTGCCGGCTCGCAACGCCTGCGCCCAGGCGAAGCGCCCCTGGCGTTTACCGGCGAAGAGTCGATCTGCGCGGCGCTCGACGCCGGTCCGGTGCGCGACTTCAACCTGATGACCCGCCGCGACGCCTGGCGCCACGAGCTGCAGCTGCTGCCTCTGGATGGCGAGCGGACGCTGGAGAACGCTGCCGAAGTGCTGCTGCTCTGGTGCCAGGCCGGTTCGAACTTGGGCTGCCAGCTGCCCGACGGCCAGCACCTGCGCCTAGACCCGGATCGCGGCCTGCTGCTGGAAAAAGAAACGGGCCGGCTGACGCTTCGCAGTGCGCAGCCGGCCCGGCTCTATGTGGGCAGAATGTATCGACGCTGAGGCGTCAGAAACTCAAGCGCATACCCAGGGTCAGGTTGCGTCCGGGCAGCAGCACCTCGTCCTTGATGAAGGAGGTATGCTCACGTGCCTTGCTGTCGAGCAGATTGTCGCCGCGCACGTAGACCGTGTAGCCGGTGTGCCCGAGGTTGCCGCGATAGCTGAGACCGGCACCGAGCATGTTGTAGCCGGAGGTATTACTCTCGTAGTCGGCACTGTCATCCTGACGCTGTACCCGGTAGAACTCCACTTGACCGCCAAGCGCCGGAGTGAAGGCCTGCTCCAACCGCACGCCCAGACGGTCAGCCGGGATGCGCGGCAAATCGCCGCCGCCATCGCGCAGCTTACCGCGCACATGATCGCCGAATAGGGTCATGGCCAGAGCAGCGGTAGCCTGGAAACGCACTTCACCCTCGGCACCGGTCAGCACAGCATCGTGCTGGCGGTACTCGATCTCGCGGTAGCCGGCGCCAGGCTCATGCCCGGTTTCGGCGGCGTAGATGAAGTCGTCCACCTGGTTGCGGTACAGGCTCAGGCTGAAGGTGGTGCGTCCGGCGAACTTGCGCAGTGTCAGTTCGGCGTTGTGCGAGGTTTCCTCGTCCAGCTCGGGGTTGCCCAGCTCGATGGTGCGGGTCGCCGCGTGCGGACCGTTGGCATACAGTTCTTCGGCGGTTGGCAGACGCTTGGAGCGCGACAGCGAGAAGCCCAGGGAATACTGCGGGGCAAAGGTCCAGACCGCCCCGGCGGAGACCGAAGTGCCACGGTGATCGGTGTCGGGTTGCGCGCCGTCGACATCGATGTCCTGCCACTCGTGACGCAGCCCCAGCTCGTAACGCCAGTCGCCCAGATTGTATTCCTCGAGCAAAAACAGCGCGTGATTGCGGGTCAGGGTCGGCGGTACATAGGCCTCTTCACCGAGGGCTTCGAAATCTCGGCGCAGGGTTTGCACGCCGAGTACGCCACGCCAGCCCAGCAGCGGCTCGTGGGTCAGTTCGATACGGGCGTCGGTGGCCTTGTTCTTGAAGGTGGTGGAGGCGACGCCGCCTTCCATCTCGCGGTGCTGGTAGTCGCTGTGACCGACTCGCAGACGGGCGCTCTCGAATCCATCGAAAGGATCACTCAGCTCGCCACGCAGGTCCCAGCGTTTCTGATCCATATCGATATAGGGCACGCCCTCGGCATGCTCATGCTCTTCTTCATGCTCACCGTGGTCGTGGTCATCGTCGTGGTCGTCATGCCCGTGACCATGATCATGCTCGTCTACGCAATGCCAGTCGGCCGGACCGTGAGTGTGGCAATCGGCGTGGGCATGCGCGAGCAAGCCATAGCGATTCTTCTGCCGGGTATGGGCCAGGCCGAGGTAGCCGCGCTCACCAACCCAACTGGCGCCGACGGTGCCAGTCTCAGTGTCGTTGTAGGAACCCAACTGCTTGTCCGAACGCGGATCGCCCTCGGCGCCGGGAATCTCGTACTCGTCAGCATTGCGCTTGAGACCCTCAATGCGCGCGGCGAAGTTGCCGCTGCCGACGGTGATCCCGAACAGTCCGGTGCTCTCGTTGGCCACCGTGTTACCACGCCATTCCAGCTCACCCTCGTAGCCGTTGACCGGGGCGTGGGTCGGCACCTTCTTGTCGATCACGTTGACCACGCCGCCGATGGCGCCGCCGCCATACAGGAGCGTCGCCGGCCCCTTGAGTACCTCGATACGCTCGGTCAGCATCGGCTCGACGGTGACCGCGTGATCCGGGCTGATGGTCGAGGCATCGAGCACATCGACACCATCGGACAGCACTTTCACCCGCGCGCCATCCTGCCCACGAATGACCGGACGACTGGCGCCGGCACCGAAGGAACTGCCGCGCACGCCGGGCAACATGTCCAGGGTACCGCCGAGGGTAGCCTGACGTCGGTCGATCAGCTCATCGCCTTCCAGCACCGCCGCCGGCGTGACCATGCGAGCGGTCGAACCCGCCAACGGGCTGGCGCTGACTACGCTGGACTCCAGCTCGATGGGCTGGTTTTCGGCAAAAGCGGGAGGAACCGGCAACAGGGCAACAGTCACGGCCCAGGCCAGGGGATGGCGATACAACCTCATGAAAAACCTCACATTACGAATGAAATGGCGCGCCGGCAGGCACGCAGGTCGGCAGGTTCGAGCGCTGCGGCTCGATTATAGTAACGTTATACTATAACACCACTGATCGAGCTCAAGAACAGGGCTCGCACCAACAGGCTTACTCCTGCGGCAGCGCCATCGACCTGCCCGGACGCGGTGATGGATACCCAAGAAGCCCAGGAAGGCTTTTCTCGCCGCTCTGTTCTATGTGGCCTGGCTGTATCGGCAGGGCTGAAGACACCCTGCCGCGGTCACGAAAGCTTAACCCCGCGCCGCCAACATCGAGCCATCGCTGCCCCAAGGGAGAATGGCCGATGACCGCCAATGCCGATGCCTTGACCGTCGAACCCTCGCTGCCGGCCACGCGCCAATGGCTGTCCTGGTTGCTGGTGGTGGCGCTGATCTACCTGCTGCTGGCCGGCGTTGGCGCCATCGGCGACGGCTTCAAGGCCGCCACCGGCAACAACGCCCGCGAACTGTTCGCCTTCGCCACCAACCCGCTGGTCGGCCTGATGATCGGCCTGGTGGCCACCGCGCTGATCCAGAGTTCCAGCACCGTGACCTCGATCATCGTCGGCATGGTCGCCGGCGGCCTGCCGATTCCCATCGCCATTCCGCTGATCATGGGCGCCAATATCGGCACCTCGCTGACCAGCACCATCGTCAGCCTCGGCCATATTCGCAGCGGCGAGGAGTTCCGCCGTGCCTTCTCGGCAGCCACGGTGCATGACGCCTTCAACATCACCGCGGTGGCCATCCTGCTGCCGCTGGAGCTGCTGTTCCAGCCCTTGCAGCGCCTGTCGGAATCGCTCGCCGGCCTGCTGGTCAGCGATGCCAGCGTCGACATGAAGAGCGTCAACTTCATGAAGACCCTGCTGTCGCCGGCCTCCGACCTGCTCGCGGGCAGCGTCAGCTGGCTGCCCGGCGCCGTATGGAGCGGCGTCGCGCTGATCCTGATCGGCGTGGCGATGATCCTGTTCGTGGTCACGGTCATCGGCAAGGTCCTGCGCAAGGTGATGGTCGGCCGCGCCAAGGACATCATGCACGCCAGCGTCGGCCGCGGCCCGCTGTCCGGCATCGCCTCGGGCAGCGTGATCACCGTGCTGGTGCAGTCGTCCTCGACCACCACGGCGCTGATCGTGCCGCTGGCCGGCAGCGGCGTGTTCAGCCTCAAGCAGGTCTACCCCTTCACCCTTGGCACCAATATCGGCACCTGCGTCACCGCGCTGCTGGCTGCCACCGCGATCACCGGGCCGACCGCGGAGGTGGCCATGCAGATCGCCCTGGTGCACCTGCTGTTCAACCTGCTGGGCATCCTCATCATCTACGCCCTGCCCTTGCTGCGTGGCGTACCGCCGATGATCGCCGAGGGCCTGGCCACGCTGGCGCAGCGCAGCAAGCTCTACGTGGTCGCCTATATCGCCGGCCTGTTCTTCGCCCTGCCCCTGCTGCTGATCGGCGCCAGCCAGATCTGAGCCCTGCCAAGGAGTTGCCATGAGACGCGAACAGAGTCGCCAGGAAACCCAGCAGCGCATCCACGAGCTGCGCGAAACCCTCAACGAGCTGGAGACGCAACTGGCCGGGATGGAGGCGCAGGAGCAGGCCCAGCACCAGCAGATCGAGCACCTCGACGACTATATCGATGCCGTCGACACCAAGCTCAGCAGCCTGCAGCTGTTCTGGAATTCGCTGAAACAGGAATGGCGCAAGCCCAAGGCGTGATCCCATGACGACCCGACTCTCTCTCGCCAAGACCCTGCTCGGCGGCCTCGCCGTCAGCCTGCTCAGCGCCTGCGACGAGGCGCCACCGTTGACTTCGGCCGCGGCCGACCTGCGTATCGACGGCTCCAGCACGGTGTTTCCGTTGACCCGCGAGGCGGCGCGACGTTTTGAGCGCACGGCCGGGGGCAGCCGTATAGCCGTGGACTTCTCCGGCACCGCGGCCGGCTTTCGCCGCTTCTGCGCCGGCGAGACCGACATCAGCAACGCCTCGCGGGAAATCAATGCCGAAGAACTGGCCCAGTGTCAGGCCAACGGCATCGACTTTCGCGTCGTGCCGCTGGCCATGGACGCCATCGCCGTGGTGGTCAATCCGGCCAATACCTGGGTCGATGCCATCAGCGTCGAGGAGCTGAAGAAACTCTGGTCGCCGGCTGCCGAGAAAAAGCTCAACAGCTGGCGCGACCTGCGCCCGGACTGGCCGGATGAGCCCATCGTGCTGTTCGGCCGCGGCCAGGACTCCGGCACCTACGACGTGTTCACCCAGGCCATCGTCGGCACTACGCACAGCAGCCGGCAGGATTACCAGGCCAGCGAGGACGAGGAGTTTCTCGCCAAGTCCATCGCCGCGGAGCCCAATGCCCTGGGCTTCTTCGGTATCGGCGCCTACCACCGGCACTGGGACGAGCTGAAGCTGGTGGCCGTCGACGCCGGCAACGGCGCGGTCTTCCCTACCCTGGAGACTGTCGCGCAGAACCGCTACCAGCCGCTGACCCGGCCGCTGTTTCTCTACGTCAGCCAGCGCAGCCTGGCGGACAAGCCGCTGCTGGACAGCTTCCTGCGCCACTACCTGGACGGCCTGCCCGGCTGGATTCACTTCACCGGCTATATGCCGCTGGCCCGCGACAGCTACCGCAGCAGCCTGGAGGCCCTGAGCAAGGCACCCTGAGCGCGCGCAGGGCCGCCTGGGCAGCAAGCGGTGACTAGTAGCGCGCCGGCACCAGCATGCTGTCGGGTACCGGCATGCGCAGATAGTCCGGGTTGTAGACCCGCGCCGGCAGTTGCACCTGCGCCCGCGGCACCGTCTGATAGGGGATCTGGCTGAGCAGGTGGGCGATGCAGTTGAGCCGCGCGCGCTTCTTGTCGTCGGCCTCCACCACCCACCAGGGCGCCTCGGGGATATGGGTGCGCTCGAGCATCACTTCCTTGGCCTGGGTGTAGGCCTCCCAGCGTCGCCGCGACTCCAGGTCCATCGGGCTCAGTTTCCACTGCTTGAGCGGATCGTGAATGCGCGCCAGGAAGCGGCGGTTCTGCTCGTTGTCGGTGATGGAGAACCAGTACTTGATCAGCAGGATGCCGGAGCGCACCAGCATGCGTTCGAACTCCGGCACCGAGCGGAAGAACTCCTCGTACTCGGCATCGCTGCAAAAGCCCATGACCTTCTCGACGCCCGCGCGGTTGTACCAGCTACGGTCGAACAGGACCATTTCCCCGGCGGCCGGCAGATGCGGCACGTAGCGCTGGAAGTACCACTGGGTGCGTTCGCGGTCGTTGGGTGCCGGCAACGCCGCGACCCGGCAGATACGCGGGTTGAGACGCTGGGTGACGCGCTTGATCACCCCGCCCTTGCCGGCGGCGTCGCGGCCCTCGAACAGCACCACCACCTTGAGGTGGTTGTGCACCACCCAGTCCTGCAGCTTGACCAGCTCGCCCTGCAGACGCAGCAACTCGGAGAAGTAGGTGCGCCGCGACAGATCGCCCGGTTGTAGCGGAACGCCGCCCTCGGCGCGGGCGATCAGGCCATCCATGCGCGCATCGTCCAGCTCCATTTCCAGTTCCTCGTCGAGGCTGTCCTGGAATTCGGCCTGCAGCAACTGCTCGTAGGCCTGTAACGAACTGTGCATCGGATCGGTCATGACGGCTCCTCGCTGACTGGATTACCCCACTGGGTCGCCACAGGCTAGCGAGCAGCAATGACAGCGGCGTGACCGGCAAAACCCACCACGTAGGGTGCGCCGCGCGCACCGGCGGCGCTTTACCGTAGCCCGGATGCAATCCGGGAAGTGACGATCTGCCCCGGATTGCATCCGGGCTACGAAGCGACGCGATATGGCATTCGTTGCACCTCGCACCAGAGGCCCTGAACGCAAAAGCCCCGGCACTGGGGCCGGGGCTTTCGGATGGTGCCGGAGGCGCTTAGAACTGCGCGGCGTCGAGCAGATACAGCGACTCGCTACCGGCCTTGACCGACGCACTCAGCGAGTGAATGCGCGGCAGCAGACGGGCGAAGTAGAAGCGTGCGGTGCCCAGCTTGCTGGCGTAGAACTCGTCCTGCCCTTCCTTGCCCAGCGCGGCCCTGGCCATCAGCGCCCACATATAGGCATAGGCGGTGTAGCCGAAGACGTGCAGGTATTCCACCGAGGCCGCACCGATCTCGTTAGGGTTGCTCTTGGCACGGTCCAGTACCCAGGCGGTCAGCTCATCCAGGTTCTGCACTGCAGCCGCCAGCGGCTTGGTGAACTCGGCGAGGCTGGCATCGGCCGAAGCGACGAAGGCTTTGATCTCGTCGGCCAGGTGCTTGTAGTAGCTGCCGCCGCTGCCGACGATCTTGCGCCCCATCAGGTCCAGCGACTGGATGCCGTTGGTGCCTTCGTAGATCTGGGTGATGCGGCAGTCGCGCACCAGCTGCTCCTGGCCCCACTCGCGGATGAAGCCGTGGCCGCCGAAGATCTGCTGGCCGTGCACGGTGGTTTCCAGCGCCATGTCGGTGAGGAAGGCCTTGGCTACCGGGGTCAGCAGCGCCACCAGTTCGTCGGCACGCTTGGCGGTGTCCTTGTCCTCGCTGTACTTGGCGGTATCGAGCTGCATGGCGACATAGCTGGAGAAGGCGCGACCGCCCTCGTTCAGCGCCTTCATGGTCAGCAGCATGCGGCGCACGTCCGGGTGCACGATGATCGGGTCGGCGGCCTTGTCCTTGGCGACCGGGCCGGTCGGCGCGCGGCTCTGGATGCGCTCGCGGGCGTACTCGATGGCGCTCTGGTAGCTGCGCTCGCCCAGGGCCAGGCCCTGGATGCCGACGCCCAGGCGCTCGTAGTTCATCATGGTGAACATGGCATTGAGGCCCTTGTTCACTTCGCCGACCAGGTAGCCGGTGGCGCCGTCGAAGTTCATCACGCAGGTGGCCGAGGCCTTGATGCCCATCTTGTGCTCGATGGAGCCGCAGCCCAGGGCGTTCTTCTCGCCCAGCGAGCCGTCGGCACCCACCATGAACTTGGGCACCAGGAACAACGAGATGCCCTTCGGCCCGGCCGGTGCGTCCGGCAGCTTGGCCAGCACCAGGTGGATGATGTTCTCGGTCAGGTCGTGTTCGCCGCCGGTGATGAAGATCTTGGTGCCGGAAATCTTGTAGCTGCCATCGGCCTGAGGTTCGGCCTTGGTGCGGATAATCCCTAAGTCGGTACCGGCATGCGGCTCGGTCAGGCACATGGAACCGGCCCAGACGCCGGCGTACATGTTCGGCAGGTACTGCGCCTTCAGCTCTTCGCTGGCGTGGTTGAGGATCGACAGGCAGGCGCCGGCGGTCAGCATCGGGTACAGGCCGAAGGACAGGTTGGCCGAGTTGACCATTTCCTCGACCTGGGCGCCGATCACCTTGGGCATGCCCATGCCGCCGAACTCCGGCGAACCGCCGACACCGACCCAGCCGCCTTCGGCGTAGGTCTGGTAGGCCTCGGGGAAACCGGCCGGGGTCTTCACCGCGCCGTTGTCCCAGGAGCAGCCTTCCTCGTCGCCGCTGCGGTTGAGCGGGGCGATGCTGCCGGCGGTGACCTTGCCGGCTTCTTCGAGGATGGCGCTGGCAGTCTCGGCATCGACCACCTCGGCCAGGGCCGGCAGCTCGGCCCAGAGCTTGGAAACTTCGAAGACTTCATTGAGCACGAAGCGCATGTCGCGCAGGGGGGCTTGGTAATCGGCCATGACACATCCTCGGAAAAACGGACTTACGTGAGAGGGCCGAGTTTACTGGAACAACTTTACAGACACATAGGGTCGTGTTGTGACCATATATTCACAACAGGTCACTAACTATTTGATTGATGAAGAGCGAGGGAAAACCTCATCAACCGCTCGTCGCCGGCTTGGCTATTCGCCCCCGGAGGCCAGCTTGACGGCGCCCCGACGCTGGCCGGCGCTGCGGATGCAGTTGCGCCCGGCAGCCTTGGCGCTGTACAGCGCCTTGTCCGCTTCCTTGATCACTTCCTGAGGGTTGCGCTGTTCGGCCTTGCGCTCGGCCACGCCAATGCTGACGGTCACCGACACCTCGCTGGCCCCCTTGCCGGCGCGGCGCGGCTTGCCCTCACGATCGTCGCGCGGCCGGTTCTGCTTGTCGCGCAACTGCATGCGGTACTGCTCGATGGCCAGGCGCACGGTCTCCATATGCGGCAGGCACTGCTCCAGGCTCCTGCCGGGGAACAGCAGGGTGAACTCCTCGCCGCCATAGCGATAGGCCTTGCCGCCACCGCCGACCTTGCGCAGCTGGCTGGCGACCAGGCGCAGCACCTGATCGCCGACATCGTGACCGTGGGTGTCGTTGAATTTCTTGAAATGATCGACGTCGACCATGGCGATCACATAGTCACGCCCCAGACGCTGCAGGCGCTCGTTGAGTGCGCGCCGACCCGGCAGCCCGGTGAGCTCGTCGCGGAACGCCATCTGGTAGGCCTCATGAGCCACCGAAGCCACCAGCATGAGCATCACCATGCTGATCATCACCTGCAACGCATTGGCCAGGATAAATACCTGCGGCAGCATCCATAGCAGGCCGCACAGGCCAAGCAGTTGCGCCGCGTGCAGCGGGCGGGGACGACGCAGGTATTGCGCCAGCAAGGCGACGAAGGCCAGCAGGAACATCAGATAGGCCAGCTGCGCCAGGTTCATCCAGGCGCCATGCAGCGCCGGCCAGTGAATCTGCGCCAGCCACTCGGCGATGCCCTGCGGATAACGCCGCGCCAGGCCGAAGGCCACCGCACCGATCGCCAGCAGCACCAGCGCGCGAGCCAGCATGTCCTGCGCCAGGTGCGAACGTTCCTCCCAGCAGCCGTACAAGGCGTAGAGCAGCGGCAGCAGCAGGCAGACCAGGTGAAAGACCAGCGCGGCATCGTCGCGCACCTGACCGCCGTCACGGAAGTGATCGATCTGGATATCCAGCAGGAAATAGCCGACATACAGCGCCAGCAGCAGGAACACTTCGCGCTGGCGGCCATAGACCAGACAGAAGGCGCCCCCCAGCAGCAGAAGAAGCGTCGGCAACACGTTGAACAGGGAGAGGAAGAATTCGCCGAGCGCCGGCAAGCGTGCAGCCACCAGCCCACCGACCAGCAAGGGCAGCGAGGAGAAGAAGTGACTGAGGCGCAGATTGGCCGGACGAATCACGCTGGCATCCCGGACGATAGATGAAGGCATTCTGCTTGCTTCGCCCCTTGAAAACAGCGACAGGATGCGACATTCGCTTCAATGCACGGCGCAAAAACGACAACGCCGCCCCGAGGGGCGGCGTTGCGGTTCAACCGATCAGGACTTAGAAGCCGAGCGCGAAATGCTCTTCGTCCATTTCCATCAGGTTGTTGGCGCCGGACAGCATGGCTTCGACGTGCGCGCGGGTGCGCGGCAGGATACGTGCGAAGTAGAAGCGCGCGGTCTGCAGCTTGGCCTTGTAGAAGGCCTCGTCGCCGGTGCCGGCAGCCAGCTTCTCGGCGGCCAGGCGCGCCATGTCGGCCCAGAAGTAGGCCAGGCAGGCGTAACCGGAGTACATCAGGTAGTCCACGGAGGCGGCACCGACTTCTTCGCGATCCTTCATCGCAGCCATGCCGATCTTCATGGTGATGTCGCCCCACTCCTTGTTCAGCTTGGCCAGCGGCTCGATGAACTCCTTGACGGAGTCATTGGCTTCGTTGGCCTGGCAGAACTTGTGCACGATCTTGGTGAAGTTCTTCAGGGCGCCGCCCTGAGTCATCAGCACCTTGCGGCCCAGCAGGTCCAGCGCCTGAACGCCGGTGGTGCCTTCGTACATCATGGAGATGCGGCAGTCGCGCAGGTTCTGCTCCATGCCCCACTCGCTGATGAAGCCGTGGCCACCGTAGATCTGCATGCCGTGGGAAGCGGCTTCGAAGCCCACTTCGGTCATGAACGCCTTGGCGATCGGAGTCAGGAAGGCCAGCAGCTCGTCGGCGGCCTTCTTCTCTTCTTCGTTCTGGCTGTACTTGACGATGTCCACCTGCTTGGCGGTGAAGTAGACCATGGCGCGGTTGCCTTCGGCGAACGCCTTCATGGTCAGCAGCATGCGGCGCACGTCCGGATGCACGATGATCGGGTCGGCGGCTTTTTCCGGGGCTTTCGGGCCGGTCAGCGAACGCATCTGCAGACGCTCGCGGGCGTACTTGATGCCACCCTGGAAACCGACTTCGGCGTGGGCCAGGCCTTGCAGCGCGGTACCCAGACGAGCGGTGTTCATGAAGGTGAACATGCAGTTCAGGCCCTTGTTGGCCGGGCCGATCAGGTAGCCGGTGGCACCGTCGAAGTTCATCACGCAGGTGGCGTTGCCGTGGATGCCCATCTTGTGCTCGATGGAGCCACAGGAAACGGCGTTGCGCTCGCCTACGCCGCCTTCGGCATTGGGCAGGAACTTCGGCACGATGAACAGCGAGATACCCTTGGTACCGGCCGGGGCATCGGGCAGGCGGGCCAGAACGATATGGACGATGTTGTCGGCCATGTCGTGCTCACCAGCGGAAATGAAGATCTTGGTACCGGTGACCTTGTAGCTGCCGTCGGCCTGCGGTTCGGCCTTGGTGCGCAGCATGCCCAGGTCGGTGCCGCAATGCGGCTCGGTCAGGCACATGGTGCCGGTCCACTCGCCGGAAACCAGCTTGGTCAGGTAGGTGTGCTTCTGCTCGTCGGTGCCGTGAGCGCTCAGGGTGTTCATCGCACCATGGCTCAGGCCCGGGTACATGCCCCAGGACCAGTTGGCCGAACCGACCATCTCGCTGATGGCCAGGCCGAGGGATTCCGGCAGGCCCTGGCCGCCGTGCTCGACGTCATGCGCCAGGCTCGGCCAGCCGCCTTCGACGAACTGCTGATAGGCCTCTTTGAAGCCGGTCGGGGTCTTCACGCCGGATTCGCTCCAGGTGCAGCCTTCGGTATCACCCACACGGTTCAGCGGCGACAGAACCTGCTCGCAGAACTTGGCGCCTTCTTCGAGGATGGCGTCGACCATGTCCGGAGTGGCGTCCTGGCAACCTGGCAGGCTCTGGTAGTGAGCTTCATAGCCCAGCAGCTCGTCACGAACGAAACGAATGTCACGCAAGGGGGCCTTGTAGTCAGGCATAACGGTAAACCTCTGCGGTGGATTCCTAGTAGTTGGGGTGACCGGCTTTGGCGGTCGCTCTCGGGATCACTCCCGGCTGCCTGGCCACGAGGCTGCGGCCGAAGCAATCAAACAGGCGTTTGAAACATACGTTTACGCCATCCCCTTGTCAAGCGCTGCCAATCGGCCGGCTACGCGACCAGATCGACACGCGGCTCAGGCGCCGGCAGTTCACCCAGGCGCCGATACAGATCAAGACTAGGCGCAGACGGCGGGGCTTGCCGCTGCTGGCTCGTCTGTTCCTGCTCGTCGCGCCGGGACCGTGCGCGCTCGTCGCGCGCCTGCTCCGCCGCCGCGGCTTCCTCACGACGCAGCTCGGCCAGCTCGACGCGTGCCTGGGCAGCCTGCGCCTGAGCCAGCGCAGCCACGCGCAGGTCCTGCGCAGAGGGTTCAACCGGGGCCAGCGCCGCGCGCAGGACGATCTCCATCTTGCGCAAGGTGGCTTCAGGGTCGTTGGGAACGGGCGCGGTATCGATGCTGACTTCGCCGGACACGGCGTAACGCTGGCCATCGGGCCCGCGCTTGAAACTGTAGGTGGGAGCCCCGGCGTACTGACCGCCCACTGCCGCGTGCGCCTGCTCGTGAGCGCGGACCTCGCGGTCGCGTTGCGCCAGCTCGGCGATTTCCAGCTGCTCAAGACGCTGCTCCTGCGGGCCGGGCTCGCTGTCGCCGGCACGCCCTTCGGTGGAAGGACGATCGGCCTCCTCGCGTTCCGAGGCGGCCGAATCCGCCTGCTGCTCCTGAGCAGCGGCCACCGGCGGGAGATCGGCACGGAGCATATCGGGGGAGACATCGGACGAAAGCGGGCGGGCCGGCGCAGCGGAGGGCGCAGGTGCGAACGACGGCAGGCTGTTGCCGATCAGCATGTGCTCCCTCCTGCCCCGTTGCTGGCCGCTGCAGCGGCCGGGGCGGAACTACCTATGCACGGGTGTCGATCAGGGTGCCCAGCACTTCGTCGGCGGTTTCCACCACCCGTGCGTTGGCGCGCACCTCGTTCTCACCGACGCGCAGCGCCACCAGACTCTCGGCGAGGTCGGGACGGGTCTGCTCGGCAGCGCGTGGCGCCTGGTTGACCTGATTCTGTGCCGGGGTCTGCTGGCTCGCTGGCTGCTGCGCTGGCTGGCTGACGGAATTGCTGGCGATCTCGACGGCAGCCTGCTCGACACGACGCTGCCCGGCCTGAATGCCGCTCAGACCCGAGTTGAATGCATTGGCGGAGATTTCCATCGACAGCTCCCTGCGGGAAATAGAACCTGACGCCCTGTATTGAAGCAGAAGACGGCTAAAAAATGTACAGACAAAAGGCTATCGTCTGTTTGCTGTTTATTACCAGTCTGCCAGCCGCTCAAGGCTGAGATGCTCCGCCACTGCAGCGGCCGAAGCGCTCGCCAGGTGCGGCACACGGCCCAGGCAAGGAGCAGGCAGGCGCTCGGCCAGGGTGGCGAGGTTTTCCTCCAAGCGCGAGGTGTGCGGGTCGACCACGTTGGCCACCCACCCCGCCAGGCTCAGGCCGTCACGTGCGATGGCCTCCGCGCTGAGCAGCGCATGGTTGATGCAGCCCAGGCGCACACCCACCACCAGAATCACCGGTAGCTCGAGCGCCACGGCGAAGTCGGAGAGGTTCTCGGCGCCGGCCAGGGGCACACGCCAGCCACCGGCACCTTCCACCAGAGCGAAGTCCGCGCCCTTGGCCAGGATCGCCTTTGCCGGCCCGAGCAGGCTGGCGACATCCAGCCTTACCCCGGCCTCGCGCGCTGCCAGATGCGGCGCGATGGCCGGCGCGAAGGCGAAGGGGTTGACCTCCTCGTAGCGCAGCGGCAGGGAGCACTGCGCAAGCAGCGCGAGGGCATCGTCATTGCGCAGGCCATCGGCGCTCGCGACGCAGCCGGAGGCCACCGGCTTGGCCGCCGCCGTGCTCAGCCCTCGCAGACGCGCGGCATGCAGCAGGCCGGCGGCGATGGTGGTCTTGCCAATTTCGGTATCGGTGCCGGTAACGAAGTAAGCGTGGGTCATATCGTTTTCCTCTGTGCTGTATTCGAGCGCGCGACACCGAAACAGCTCTAGCGGGGTTTGCCCAGCACGCCGTAGACCACCTGGTAGGTGGCGGGCAGCCCGGCTGGCTGGCGGAACGTCTCGTAGGCCTCGATCAGCGCGCGAATCCGCGCGCGCCCGGTCAGCCCGCCCGGGCGGCCGGGATTGAGGTTGTGCGCGCCGAGGTCCTTGAGCGAACTGGTCAGGCTGCGCAAATCGGCAAAATGCAGGGTTTCGGCCCGGTGCTGCAGCGCCAGCACCTGCATCTCGCCGCCTGCGCAGAGCTGCTGATAATCCTCGAACCGGCGAAAGCGATTGACGTGGACGAAGCCATCGACCGCCTGCCAGCTGTCGCGCAGCTCCTGCAGAGTGCCGACGCACAGGCTGGAAAAGGCCATCACACCGCCGGGACGCAGCACGCGCCGGGCCTCGCTCAGCACCCGCTGAAAATCTCCACACCACTGCAGGGCCAGGCTGGAGAACAGCAGATCGGCGCTGGCGCATTGCAGTGGCAGCGCCTCGGCATCGCCGGCGATGAAATGCGTCGCACCGCCAAGCGGCCGAGCATGACGCAGCATGCCCTCGGCGATATCCACCGCCACGCCCTCGCCTGACGGGTAGCGCTCGGCCAGGGCGCGGGTGAAAAATCCGGTGCCGCAGCCCAGATCCAGCCAGCGCTGTGGCTGCAGCGATGCGGGCAGACGCGCCAACAGCTGCACGCCGACGCTGCGCTGCAACTCGGCCACGGCGTCGTAGCTTTCGGCCGCGCGGGAAAAGGAGGCGGCGACCTGGCGCTTGTCCGGCAGGCCGCCGGGCTGGGCGTACTCGCTCATGGACCGCCCCTGCAGGAGATGCCATGGGACGTCTGCAGCTGGTGCGCGCGGCGCACCCTACGAGTGCTCGGCATACCGGGAAAGCGAGGGTGCGGCGCCTGCACGTAGGGTGCGCCATGCGCACCAAGGGATTGCGGCACTTCGCGGCAGCAAGTCGGCCTCCTACGCGTCGCCATCGCTGGCCTCGCGGATAAACTCGAGCAGCAGCCCCGCCAGGGCCTGCGGTTGTTCCACAACGAAGGCGTGGCCGCAGCCCTCCAGCACGTCCACCTCGCCGGCTGACAGCAGCGCCAGCAGCTCATCGGCGACGGCGGCCGGCACCAGGGCGTCCTGTTCGGCCAGCAGGTGCAGCTGCGGTCCGGCGAAGGTCGCGAGCGCGGTACAGTTATCCAGCGTCGCCAGTACCTGCAATCCGGCCAGCAGCGAAGGCTCGTTGGCCAACACATTGGCCTGCAGCAAGCGCGCCAGGCCTCGGGCGTCGCCGCTGCCCTGGGCGCAGAGCATAGCGAAACGCCTGAGGGTGGCGCCGGCGTTGTGCGCGCAACCCTCATAGAAGGTGGCATAGGTATCAGCCGGCATCGCCTGCGGCCAGGCGTCGCTGGAAACGAAGCGTGCGT
>NZ_JAODYT010000084.1:0-16723 GCF_029834875.1 Pseudomonas sp. GD04158
GCAGGCTTGGCGGCGGCCGCTGGCTTGGCAGCGGGTTTCGCTGCGGCCTTGGCTGCCGGTTTCGCCGCAGGTTTGGCTGCCGGCTTGGCGGCTGCAGGTTTCGCAGCAGCTTTCGCCGCGGCCGGTTTGGCAGCCGGCTTGGCTGCAGCTTTGGCAGCAGGCTTGGCGGCCGGCTTCGCAGCAGGTTTGCTCGCTGCTTTGACGGCGGGCTTGGCGGCAGGCTTGGGCGCAGCTTTGGCAGCAGGCTTGGCCACCGACTTGGCCGATACGCCGGCGATTTTCTCCAGCTGCTTGGTCAGGCTGTCGACCTTGTCGTTCAACGCCTTCACTTCGTTGCGGCTGGGCACGCCCAGGCGCGAGATGGCATTGTTCAGACGCTTGTCGAAGGCCTCTTCCAGCTCGCTCCACTTGCCGATCGCCTTGTCCTTGACCTCATCGACCTTGGACTTGGCGGAACCGACCTTGGCACCGACGCCGGCTTTCACCGCACCGACCTGCTTGTCGACTTCGCTCTTGGCCAGCTTCTCGGCCTTCTCGCCATCCTTGACCAGCGTATCGAACAGCTTGGTGCCGTCCTTGCTGACCTTAGAGTAAGCGCCCAAGCCTGCCAACCAGATCTGACGCGAGTATTTCTCGACCTCGCCGATCCAGGAGCTGGTCTGTTTCTCGGTTTTCTTTTTAACAGCCATCCTGATCTCCTTATTTGGTACGCGCGACATGCTCGAGCAACGCGCTCAGCTCATCCAGCTTAGCAGAGAGTGCTTCAACATCCTGCTTCGAGGGAATGCCGATACGATTCAGGGCGGCGGCGACACGGGTGTCGAAGGCCTTCTCGATCTTGTCGAGCTGCACTTCGACCTTGCCCTTGACGCTGGTGACATTGGAGTTGACGGACTGCTTGACCGACTCGATCTGGCTGTTGGCGGCCTCGACCTGCTCGTCGACCAGCTTCTTGCCTTTGACTTCGACGCCTTCGCCGGTCTTGACCAGCTCCTTGAAGTACTCGACGCCCTCGGCACCGGCCTTGGCGTAGGCGCCCAGGCCTGCGAGATAGATCTTGCGGGCGTAGCCCTTCACGTCATCGAACAGGCCGGCCTTGTCCTCGGCCACGGCTTCGACTTTCTTCTTCACGGCAACTTTCGACATGGTGCACCTCACGCGCTTTGACAGTTAGCGGAAACGCCCACGGAATGCAGGCTTGGGTACACCCTAGGGAGAAAAATTAGAAATCGCATACTAGGAACAGGCAACAGCATGCCTGCCCAAGCAACCCAGGGGCGATGCGCACAGCGCACCCTACCGGCTTGCCGCTGCGCTCAGGCCAACGACTTGTCGAGCACCTGCTCGATCTCGCGCTGGATCATTCCGCCCATGGGCGACAGCAGCAGCCCCAGCTTGAGCTCGACCCGAACCGTGTTCTCGCCCACCGCAATGCTGCCATCGGCACCACTGCGCTTGAACTCCAGCGTGTCGCCGTTCCAGCGGTAGCGCACGTCGTACTCGCTGGCCAGGCGCTCGGCCAGACGCTCGGCTTTTTCTCGGGCGACCTCACGGCCGAGGGAATGGGATCGTTCGATACGAATGCGGGACATGACAGCTCCTCGATCAGGCAGGCGCCGCAACGCTGCGGCATGAAGTCACAGCACTCTAACAGCCCGCCAGCTCACCTGGCACCCAGGCAAGACAAAGGCGGCAGGCAGCTTTAGAATGGGGCGGTTTTCCATCCGGTGAGAGCGACATGAGCGATCCACGCAAGGCCCAGGAGCAGGAACCCACTACCCACTTCGGTTTCCAGGACGTGCCGGAAAGCCAGAAGGCGGAGAAAGTGGCCGAAGTCTTCCACTCGGTGGCGGCCAAGTACGACCTGATGAACGATGTCCTCTCCGGCGGCCTGCATCGCCTGTGGAAGCGCTTCACCATCGAGCTGTCCGGCGTGCGCCCGGGCAACCGCGTGCTGGATATCGCCGGCGGTACCGGTGACCTGACCCGCAAGTTCGCCAGCATCGTCGGCCCCACCGGCGAAGTGGTGCTGGCCGACATCAACGACTCCATGCTCAAGGTCGGTCGTGATCGCCTGCTGGACAAGGGCGTGGCCGGCAACGTGCAGTTCGTCCAGGCCGATGCCGAGAAGCTGCCGTTCCCTGACAACCACTTCGACGTGGTCACCATCGCCTTCGGCCTGCGCAACGTCACCCACAAGGAAGACGCCCTGCGCTCCATGCTGCGCGTGCTCAAGCCCGGCGGCCGCCTGCTGGTGCTGGAGTTCTCCAAGCCGGGCAACCCGCTGCTGGCCAAGGTCTACGACACCTACTCGTTCAGCTTCATGCCGCTGGCCGGCAAGCTGATCACCAACGATGCCGACAGCTACCGCTACCTCGCCGAGTCGATCCGCATGCACCCGGATCAGGAAACCCTCAAGGCGATGATGGTCGACGCCGGCTTCGAGCGCGTCACCTACCACAACATGACCGGCGGCATCGTCGCCCTGCACCGCGGCATCAAGCCCTGATGCTGCTGACCGGGCTTCTGGCGGGCGTCGAGACGGGGCTCAATCGCGTCCTGCGCCTCGATGGCACCGCCTTGCCGCGCTTGCACACCCTGAGTGGCAAGGTCATCGCCGTGCAGTGCCAGAGCCCTGCGCTGGAGCTGTTCATCCTGCCCAGCGGCGATGGCCTGCAGCTGGCTGCGCAGTGGCACGCACCCGCCGACTGCACCCTCACCGCCCCGGTCGCCAGCCTGGCGCGCCTGGCCTTGAGCCGTGACAAGACCGCCGTACTGCACCGCCCGGAAGTCTCCCTCGATGGCGACAGCGCCGCGCTGCTGCAATTGGCCGGCATCCTCCAGGACCTGGAACTGGACTGGGAATACGAACTGTCGCGCTGGCTTGGCCCGGTGGCCAGCACCCTGCTCGCCGGCCACCTGCGCAGCCGGGTCAACCTGGCCAGCCATGGCGCGGCCAGCCTCACCCAGAACCTGGCCGATTACCTGGCCGAAGAGTCGCGCACCCTGGTCGGCCAGCGTGAGGCCGACGCGCGCTTCGCCGAGCTGGATCAACTCAAACTCGCCCTCGACCGCCTGGAAGCACGCATCGAGCGCCTCACTTCTGCCCATAAGCCCGACGCATGAAGCTGCTTGCCGTTCGCCGTCTGCTGCGCATCCAGCGCGTAGTCATCCGCTACCAACTGGACGAATTGCTCCTCGAACTGCCGCTGCCATTCTGGCTGCGTGCGCTGTCCTGGCTGCTGCCCTGGCGCTGGCTGCCGCGCAGGTCACTGGCGCTGTCGCGCGGGGCGCGCCTGCGTCTGGCCCTGGAAGACCTGGGCCCGATCTTCATCAAGTTCGGCCAGCTGCTGTCCACCCGTCGCGACCTGCTGCCGCCCGATATCGCCGATGAGCTGGCACGCCTGCAGGATCAGGTGCCGCCCTTCCCCGAGGATCAGGCCATCGCCCTGATCGAGCGCCAGCTCGGCGCCCCCGTGAGCCAGCTGTTCGCCCGCTTCGACAGCCAGCCGCTGGCGTCGGCCTCGGTGGCCCAGGTACACGCCGCGCAGCTGAAGAGCGGCGAGGAAGTGGTGGTCAAGGTGGTGCGCCCAGGCCTCAAGCCGGTAATCCGCCAGGACCTGGCCTGGCTGTTCCTGCTCGCCCGCATCGCCGAGCGGGCTTCTGCCGACGCCCGTCGCCTGCGCCCGGTGGAGGTGGTCAGCGACTACGAGAAAACCATCTTCGACGAACTCGACCTGCTGCGCGAGGCGGCCAACGCTAGCCAGCTGCGGCGCAATTTCGAGGGCTCGCCGCTGCTCTACGTGCCGCAGGTGTACTGGGACCTGTGCCGCCATCAGGTACTGGTCATGGAGCGCATCTACGGCGTGCCGGTCACCGATCTGGTGACCCTGGCCGACCAGCGCACCGACATGAAACTGCTGGCCGAGCGCGGCGTGGAAATCTTCTTCACCCAGGTGTTTCGCGACAGCTTCTTCCATGCCGACATGCATCCCGGCAACATCTTCGTCAGCACCCGCACGCCGTGGAGCCCGCAGTACATCGCCATCGACTGCGGCATCATCGGCAGCCTCACCGACGAGGATCAGGACTACCTGGCGCGCAACCTGATCGCCTTCTTCAAGCGCGACTACCGCAAGGTGGCGCAACTGCACATCGACTCGGGCTGGGTGCCGGCCGACACCAAGGTCAACGAGTTCGAGGCGGCGATCCGCACCGTGTGCGAGCCGATCTTCGAAAAGCCGCTGAAAGACATCTCCTTCGGCCAGCTGCTGCTGCGCCTGTTCCAGACCGCTCGACGCTTCAACATGGAAGTGCAGCCGCAACTGGTGCTGCTGCAGAAGACCCTGCTCAACATCGAGGGCCTGGGGCGTCAGCTATACCCGGATCTGGATCTGTGGAGCACCGCCCAGCCCTTCCTCGAACGCTGGATGCGCGAACGCGTCAGCCCCCTGCACCTG
This sequence comes from Pseudomonas sp. GD04158, assembly GCF_029834875.1. Lineage (NCBI taxonomy): Bacteria > Pseudomonadati > Pseudomonadota > Gammaproteobacteria > Pseudomonadales > Pseudomonadaceae > Pseudomonas > Pseudomonas sp. GD04158. Next base: position 4,461 of record NZ_JAODYT010000084.1, read on the forward strand.
CTGCGCAACCTGCAGCAGCAGGCCGAGCAGGTGCCGCACCTGTCGCAGATCGCCCGCGATGCCCTGGAGCGCCTGCAGCGACCGGAGCCGCCACGCGAGAGCGACGCACGCGACCAGTGGCCGCTGCGCCTGCTCGGCGCGGCATTGATCGCTGCCGGCGCCGTACAGGGCCTGGCGCCCCTGCTGGCCACCTGGCCGGCCTGGCTGATGGTCGGCGGCGGTCTCTATCTGGTGCTGCGCCGATAGCCAGCTAGCCACAGCACTGGCACACTTGGCGAATTGACCATCCGGCAGGCCCGGCAGATTTGGAACACCGATGAACGATTGGCTCGACGAAATCCACTGGAACGAAGACGGCCTAGTGCCGGCCATCGCCCAGGATCACCAGACCGGCCGCATCCTGATGATGGCCTGGATGAACCGTGAATCCCTCGCCCTCACCGTCAGCGAACAGCGCGCCATCTACTGGTCACGCTCGCGTGGCAAGCTGTGGCGCAAGGGCGAGGAGTCCGGCCATGTGCAGAAGCTGCACGAGCTGCGTCTGGACTGCGATGCCGACGTGATCGTGCTGATGGTCGAGCAGCTCGGCGGCATCGCCTGCCACACCGGGCGCGAGAGCTGCTTCTATCGCGTGTACGAGAATGGCGGCTGGAAAACCGTCGACGCCGTGCTGAAAGATCCGCACGCCATCTATGCAGGACACAGCCATGAGTGACACCCTGAGCCGCCTGGCCGAGGTACTGGAAGCGCGCAAGGGTGCAGCGCCCGACAGCTCCTACGTCGCCAGCCTGTATCACAAGGGCCTGAACAAGATTCTGGAAAAGGTCGGTGAGGAATCGGTGGAAACCATCCTCGCCGCCAAGGACGCCGCCGCCAGCGGCGACTGCAAGGACCTGATCTACGAAACCGCCGACCTGTGGTTCCACAGCCTGGTCATGCTCGCCGCCCTCGGCCAGCATCCGCAGGCCGTGCTGGACGAACTGGATCGCCGTTTCGGCCTCTCCGGCCACGCGGAAAAAGCCGCGCGACCGCAATCGGAATAACTTTCACAACGGAGAACTCATCATGGGTTTCGGCGGCATCAGCATCTGGCAACTCCTGATCATCCTGCTCATCGTGGTCATGCTGTTCGGCACCAAGCGCCTGAAGAGCCTGGGCTCGGACCTGGGTGACGCGATCAAGGGCTTCCGCAAATCGATGGACAATGGCGAAGCCGAGAAACCGGCGGTCGAAGAGCCCAAGGGGCAGACCATCGACGCCCAGGCACGCAAGGTCGAAGAGCCGGCGAAGAAAGACTGAGCCATGTTCGACATCGGTTTCACCGAACTGCTGCTGGTCGGCCTGGTCGCCCTGGTGGTGCTCGGTCCTGAGCGCCTCCCGGGGGCGGTGCGCACTGCCGGCCTGTGGATCGGCCGGATCAAGCGCAGCTTCAATTCGATCAAGGCCGAAGTGGAGCGCGAGATCGGCGCCGACGAGATTCGCCGTCAGTTGCACAACGAGCGAATTCTCGAGCTCGAGCGGGAAATGAAGGCGATGAAGCAGGACATCCTCGACACCGCCAGCCTCAAGCCGAGCAGCGACGCCGACAAGAGCAGCGTCGAGCCGCCACCGCCCGCCGCCCAGGACAAGACTTCACAGCCATGAGCAAACTGCCGGACGCCGACCAGGAAATGCCCCTGGTCTCGCACCTGACCGAACTGCGCACGCGCCTGCTGCGTTGCGTGGTGATCATCCTGCTGATCTTCGCCGGCCTGTTCTATTTCGCCCAGGACATCTACGCCCTGGTCGCCGCACCGCTGCGCGCCTATCTGCCGGACGGCGCGACGATGATCGCCACCGGCGTCGCCTCGCCCTTCCTCACGCCGTTCAAGCTGACACTGATGTGCGCGCTGTTTCTCGGCATGCCGGTGATCCTGCACCAGGCCTGGGGCTTCATCGCGCCGGGGCTGTACACCCATGAACGGCGCATCGCCGTGCCGCTGCTGATCTCCAGCATCTTCCTGTTCTATGCCGGCATGGCCTTCGCCTACTTCGTGGTCTTTCCCATCATGTTCGGCTTCTTCGCCAGCGTGACCCCGGAAGGCGTGGCGATGATGACCGACATCGGTCAGTACCTGGACTTCGTCCTGACCCTGTTCTTCGCCTTCGGCGTGGCCTTCGAGATTCCCATCGCCACCTTCCTGCTGATCTGGGTCGGCATCGTCGACGTGGCCACCCTGCGCAAGAGCCGCCCCTACGTGATCGTCGGCTGCTTCGCCGTGGGCATGCTGCTGACGCCGCCGGACGTGTTCTCGCAGACCCTGCTGGCCGTACCGATGTGGCTGCTGTTCGAAGCCGGCGTGCTGGCCGGCGCCCTGGTCAAGCGCAAGCGCGACGAGGAAAAGGCCGAGGAAGAGGCCAAGCCCGAAGACCAGCCGCCCGCGCCACTGTCGTGAACCTGCTGCTGCTGGAAGACGCAGACTTCGTCGGCGAGGATCGGGTACGCCTCAGCGGCCGACGCCTTAAGCATCTGCATGAGGTACACCGCGCCGAGGCCGGCGACCGCCTGCGCGTCGGCCGCCTTGGCGGGCTGATGGGCGAAGGTCGGCTGATGGCCCTGGATGCCGAGCACGCCGAGCTGCAGGTCAGCCTCGATCAGGCTCCGCCGGCCAAGCTGCCGCTGACCCTGGTGCTCGCCCTGCCGCGGCCGAAGATGCTCAAGCGCGTACTGCAGACAGTCAGTGCCATGGGCGTTCCGCGCCTGGTGCTGGTCAACAGCTACCGCGTGGAGAAGAGCTTCTGGCAGACGCCCTTTCTCGAAGCCGAAGCCATTCGCGAACAGCTGATCCTCGGCCTGGAGCAGGCGCGTGACACCGTCTTGCCCGACGTGAGCATCGAGAAACGCTTCAAGCCCTTCGTCGAGGATCGCCTGCCGGCGTTGGCAACCGGCACGCTGGGCCTGATCGGCCACCCCGGTGACTACCCGGCCTGCCCGCGCGCCGTGCAGGAGCCGGTGACCCTGGCCATCGGCCCGGAAGGTGGCTGGATTCCCTACGAAGTCGATCTGCTGCGCCAGGCCGCAGGCCTGCAGCCGGTGCAACTGGGCGAACGCATCCTGCGGGTGGAGACGGCGGTGCCGGCGTTGCTGGCCAGATTGTTCTAACGAGAACGACCAATCTGTAGGAGCGAGCTCTGCTCGCGAAGCGTTCGAGTCGCGAGCAGAGCTCGCTCCCACAAGCTACCGCTATACCTCGAGGAGAAAGGTCACCGGCCCATCGTTGACCAGATGCACCTGCATATTGGCGCCGAAGCGTCCGGTGGCGACCTGCGGATGCCGGGCTCTGGCTGCCTCGACCAGGGCATCGAACAGTGCCTCGCCCTGCGCCGGCGGCGCCGCGCTGGAGAAGCTCGGGCGCATGCCGCTTTTGGTGTCGGCCGCCAGGGTGAATTGCGAGACCAGCAGCAGCCCGCCCTGCACATCCGTCAGCGAGCGGTTCATCTTGCCCGCCTCGTCGCTGAATACGCGGTAGTTGAGCAATTTGTGCAGGGCGCGAGTCAGGCTGGCCTGATCGTCCTGTGGCTCGACGCCGACCAGCGCCAACAGGCCCTGATCGATGCCGCCCACCACCTCGCCTTCGACCTCGACCCTGGCTGCGCTGACGCGCTGGATCAGCAGCTTCATGCATCCTCCGGCGGCAGGTCGAGCAGGCGCCGGGCCAGTTCGTCGGCGGCGCGCACCAGCGCGTCGGTGATGCCGGGCTCGGCGGCCGCATGGCCGGCGTCGCGGATGATCTGCAGCTCGCTGTTGGGCCAGGCCTGATGCAGTGCCCAGGCGTTGTCCAGCGGGCAGATGGCGTCGTAGCGACCGTGCACGATGATGCCCGGCAGATGGGCGATCTTCGGCATGTCGCGCAGCAACTGATCGGGCTCGAGGAAGGCGCCATTGACGAAGTAGTGGCATTCGATACGGGCGATGGACAGCGCCCGGTGCGCGTCGCTGAAGCGTTCGACCACCTGGGTGTTGGGCCGCAGGGTGGCGGTGCGACCTTCCCAGGTCGACCAGGCCTTGGCCGCGTGCATCTGGGCGATCTGATCGGCGCCGGTCAGGCGCTTGTAGAAGGCCTGCATCAGATCGCCGCGTTCGTCTGGCGGAATCGGCGCGAGGTAGTCCTCCCAGTAGTCGGGGAACAGACGGCTGGCGCCCTCCTGGTAGAACCAGCTGAATTCCTGTGGCCGACACAGGAAGATGCCGCGCAGAATCAACCCGTGCACGCGCTGCGGATGCGTTTGCGCATAGGCCAGCGCCAGGGTCGAGCCCCAGGAGCCGCCGAACAGCACGAACTTGTCTATCCCCAGGTGCTCGCGAATGCGTTCGATATCGCCGATCAGCGCCTGGGTGGTGTTGTTCTCCAGACTGGCATGCGGGGTGGAGCGGCCACAGCCACGCTGATCGAAGGTGACGATACGGTAGAGATTGGGATCGAAGTATCGGCGGCTTGATGCATCGCAGCCGGCGCCCGGCCCGCCATGGATGAACAGCACCGGCAACCCGTCCGCCGAACCGCTCTCGTCGACATAGAGCACATGCGGCGGCTCGACCGCCAGCTCGTGACGGGCGTAGGGTTTGATCTCTGGATACAGAGTCTGCATGGTGGGCTCCTGATGCGATGGGTACGACTACCGAGTTCCGCTCTGCACGGCATCATAACCATGAAAAAGGAGTTCAGCATGTCGAGGCGTTATCTGGCCGGTTTCCTGGCGCTTTTTTTCACCCTGCTGCTGGCCGGCTGCGGTGGCCGCGACGACCCGCAAGCCGCGCTGGAGGCGGCCGTTAAACAGCTGCAGGACAATATCGAGGCCAAGAGCGCGAGCGCGGTGCTGGAGCAGTTGCACGGCGACTTCCTGGCCCGCCAGGAACTCGACCGCGAGTGGGCCAAACGCACCATGACCTTGCTGTTTCTGCGCCACAAGAACATCAAGGTCATCGCCCTGGGCAAGAACAGCTGGATCGACCCGGCGATCAGCAGCAAGGGCTACACCGAGGCGCAGGTCGGCCTGACCGGCGCCGAAGGGCTGCTCCCCGACAGCGCGCGGCACTATTCGGTAAGGCTGGAATGGTGGCAGGAAGGCGGCGAATGGAAGCTGGCGCGCCTGGACTGGGAGTGAAGCGGTAGCCCCCTCACCGGGTAGGAGCCGGCTTGCCGGCGATCCTTCGGATCTGATCGCGAGCAAGCTCGCTCCTACAGAGGGGGCTAACCGATGCGATACGGGCTACAGGCTAGTCAGCCTGGCGCCAGATCAGCTCGGAGGTGTCGTAACCCTGCTCGCGCGCGTGGCTGAGCAGCTTGTCGCGGGTTTCCTGATCCACTTCCGGGGTACGCGACAGCAGCCACAGGTACTTGCGCTGCGGGTGACCGACCAGCGCTACACGGTAGTCGTCATCGCGGTACAGCACCCAGTAGTCGCCCTTGATCGGCAGCAGCTTGCTGGCCCAGTTGTCGAAGCGCACCCAGAGCTTGTCGGTTTGCCCTTCCACCTGAGGCTCGGCGACGCCCTTGGCTTCGATCCACTCGCCGTCCTTGTCGCGGCAGCGATTGGTCACGTCAATGCGGCCATCGTCACGCAAGCCATAATGGGCTTCGGACTGCACGCAGTTGCGCTGGAAGAACATCGGCAGCCGCGCCAGCTCGTACCAGGTGCCCTGGTAGCGCTGCAGGTCGACCTGCACGGTCTTCGGCGGCTCCTGCGGGATGCGGCCCGTGCCGGAGTTGGCGCAGCCGGCGAGGGCGAGAACGGCACTGGCGATAAGGATCGAACGCATGAGATCTCCTGCTTACTTGAGTCCCTTGCCGGAGAACATCATCACCTTGTCCCCGGCGTACTGGACGCTGATATAGCTCTTGTCATCACCCCAGGTGCAGCTGGTCATGCCCAGTGCGCCGGCGCATTCGCCCGGAGCGCCAAGCAGGCTCTCGACCTCCGCCTTGCTCATGCCGGCCTTGAGCTTGGAATAGTTGTCCTGATTGACCTTGTTGCAGGCGGCGAGCAGACAGCAGGCGAGCAACGCGACGATACGCATCGACATGATGGGTGAAACTCCTGATGGGAAGGTGCCAGCAAGCTTGGCATAGCCGGCGACGACTTGCCCGCTTGGAGTTCAGAAACGCGAGCCAGGTTCCCGCAGGAAGGCCTGTTCTTCGTCAGTACAGGCGCGACCGAGAATGGCGTTGCGATGAGGGAAGCGACCGAAGCGCGCAATCACCCGCTGGTGACGCTCGGCGAAGTCGAGAAAGTCGGCGAACAGCTCGCGCTCTGCGTCACCTGCCTGATCGAGCAGAGCGCGAAACAGTTCGACGGCACGCGCCTGCAGAGGCAGATCCTCGGCATGCTCGAAGATCAGGTAGGCAAAAACGCGCTGGATCGGCGTCAACGCACGGTCCCAGCCGCGCTCCAGCCCGGCCTCCAGCAGAGGACGGGCCAGCGCGTCCCCCGCGAAGGCGCGCGGGGTATCGCGAAAGATCATGCGCGGCAGCTGATCGAGCAGGATCAGGTGCGCCAGCCAGCCCTGCGGCTCATCCGCCCAGCCCTTCAGCTCGCCAGCCAGGGCCTGCTCGACCAGCGCAGCGAAACGCGCTTCGGCCTCACGGTCCTGACTGTCACGCTTGCCGAACCACAAGCCCCGGCGCGCCGCTACGATGTCGGTCGCGCTGCCATCGGCACCGAACCACCAGTCGAGCAACGGCTGCCAGGGCTGCATCGGTCAGCCCCGGTGGTAGGCGGTGACGCGCAGCACTTCTTCCTTGGAGCCGAGGAACACCGGCACACGCTGGTGCAGGGAAGTGGGCTGGATGTCGAGGATGCGCTGGCTGCCGTCGGTGGCGGCGCCGCCGGCCTGCTCGATGATCATCGACATCGGGTTGGCCTCGTACATCAGGCGCAGCTTGCCCGGCTTGTCCGGCTCGCGGGCGTCGCGCGGGTACATGAACACACCGCCACGGGTGAGGATGCGATGCACGTCGGCCACCATCGAGGCGATCCAGCGCATGTTGTAGTTGCGCCCCAGCGGCCCGGTCTCGCCGGCCAGCAGCTCGGAGACGTAGCGCTGTACCGGGGCTTCCCAGTGGCGCTGGTTGGACATGTTGATGGCGAATTCCTTGGTCGACTCCGGCACCTTGATGTTGTCGTGGGTGAGCACGAAGCTGCCCAGTTCGCGATCCAGGGTGAAGCCCTTGACGCCGTCGCCGAGGGTCAGCATCAGCATGGTCTGCGGGCCGTAAATGGCGTAGCCGGCCGCGACCTGCTGGGTGCCCGGCTGGAGGAAGGCGTCCTCGCCCAGGTCGCCGGTGTCACCGTTGCGGTCCGGGCAGCGCAGCACGGAGAAGATGGTGCCGACCGAGACGTTGACGTCGATGTTGCTGGAGCCATCCAGCGGGTCGAAGACCAGCAGATAGGCACCCTTGGGGTACTTGCCGGGGATCTGGTAGGCGTTGTCCATTTCCTCGGACGCCATGCCGGCCAGGTGACCGCCCCATTCGTTGGCTTCGAGGAGGATCTCGTTGGAGATGACGTCGAGCTTCTTCTGCACTTCGCCCTGCACGTTCTCGCTGTCCAGGCTGCCCAGTACGCCACCGAGGGCGCCCTTGGAAACCTGGTGGCTGATCGCCTTGCAGGCCCGTGCCACGACTTCGATAAGGAAACGCAGATCGGCCGGGGTGTTATGGCTGCGAGTCTGCTCGATCAGGTAGCGGCTCAGGGTGACGCGGGACATGGACGGCTCCGGAAAGAGAAAAAATCGCGCGCAGTTTAACCGGTTCCCGCTATGGCCGCCTCCCTGAGGCCACAGCGAGTTTGGAGAAACTGACGGAACGCGTTGAATCGACGGCCAGCGCCCTCAAGGAGAGGTGCGCTGGCGTCAGAACAGCTCTTAGAGATCCAACGACAGAGAAAGATTCAAACCATGCTGGGATTCATCGTCAGCGTGCCGATAGCTGTAGCTGCCACGCAGTGACAAGCCGTTTCCGAGGCTATGACTGACCCCGACATGGCCACGCCAGGTACGATCATCGGGGCGATAGCCAGGCAACTCGAAGCCGATCCCCGGCAGACTGTTCAAGGCCATGCGTACTTCGCTGGGGTCATCCTCGTACTCCCTCTCCATGGCCAGCTCACCGAACAGTCGGGTCTGCGGCGCGAGATCGTACAGCCCCTGCAGGCCTGCGCCGAGGCGCTTCGATTTGCGTACCTGATCAGCGTAACTCAGGGCGGTGGAACGCTGGCCATCTTCGGCATAGCCGTCTACTTCGATCCGCACGTAGTCGGCGCTGAAGAACGGGCTCAAATGCCACTGGCTACCCGGCTGGGCGATGTCGTAGCCGAATCGGCCACTGAAGGCCCACAGATCGCCGTCGGTATCCCCCTTCTCAGAGTTGGTAGCCGGACCAATGGCAAACTTGCGTTTGAGATCATCGTAGTCCAGCCGCCCGATACTGGCCGACAGATCCCCCCACCAGCGGTTGTGCTGATACTGGGCGAACGCAGTACCCAGATAGCTGCGAAGATCGTAATCGGAATCCGCGGCCCCGGCTTCCAGACTCTGTTGGTAGAGCCCGGCAGCCAGGCCCAGGCGCCAGGCGTCATCGAGCCTATAGCTGGTACCGAAGTTGAGGCTGTAGCCGTTGCCCTTGGCATCGCCACTGTACAGATCGTAATCCAGGCGCTGGCCGCCGGCATTGATGAAGGCACGCCACTGCCCTTCGCTCTGCCAGGCCTCCCAGTCTGCCAGCCATTGCGCGCGCAGCTGATCCTGATGAGCCCGCAGCGTGCCTAGGGCCATCTCCGGCAGTAGGGTGATTTCCCAGGGAGCGGCGAGGAGTGAGTAGGCGTAGTCGGCAATCAGGCGCTGCCCGGTGATGGTCGGGTGCACGCTGTCGTTGAACAGAAGTTTGGTCGGATCAGGAGCGGTGCCGTTCAGGCCATAGACCGGGTGCGGATTGCTGCAGCCTTCGAAACAGCTGTCAATCACCGTGTCGCGGTCTGCGATCAGGCCGTAGCGCCCGGGGTCACTCAATGTTTCCGAGAGATTGAGCGGTATGTTCAAGGGAATGACGTTTGCATCGAGCGCCGCTAGCTGGCTCACCAGTTCCTGGTTGAAGTCGGCCCCTAACCCGGATACCAGGTCTTGCAAGCCGCCACCATAGAAGTTCGGTGTCAGACCGATATCCGGCAGCAACCACACCATGATGTAGCGCGCGCCGGCTTGCTGCAGAACCTCGACGCTATCGACCAGCCGCCCGGCAGCAGCCTGCGCGCTGGCGGTATCGACTACACGAAACTGGAGAAAATCATTCCCACCGCCAGTGAGGTAATACAACGCATTCGGGTCGGCCCGCCCTCCGCTGGAGGCCAGGTACCCGCCTGGACCGCTGATGGTGTTGAGGATCTCGTCGGTACGATAGCCTCCGACCGCCCAGTTGTTACCGCCCTCGACCGAATTTGCCGGCCCCAGCCCCGCTCCGCCCAGGCCAAGGGCATCGCCAAGCAGCATGGGCGCCACCGGCCCGAAGATCTCGCCGCTGCCATCCTGATAGGTCGGCCCGATACGATTGGTAAAACGGGTGGTAGCTCCCGCCGGCCCATCAGGGTCGGCGAACCAGCCTGCATCGCTGAGGCTATCGCCGAATACGTAGAGCGCGCTGTATGGCGCGGCGGAAAGCGAAGTGGCACTGGCCAGCAGGCAGGCGGCCGCCAGCGGAGACAACAGACGGTTCATGGCAAGTCCTTGTTGTTGTTGGAATGAACTGCCAAGCAAATGTAGCGGTTGTTGCTGCGAAAAACATCTATCTGGCGCGGTTCGCTTCTGCCGGCGGAAGGGCCACCTCCACCCGGTTACGACCATCACGCTTGGCTCGGTAGAGCGCAACGTCGGCAGCCTGCAGGAGGCTATCGAGACCCTGCCCATGCGCCGGCCATATAGCGATGCCTGCCGACAGGGTGACCGGCAGAGTACCTATGCGCGTTGGCTGGCCAACCTGGCTCAATTGCGTCCGTAATGCCTCCAGGCGCGCCATGGCAGCCTGAGCATCAAGCCCCGGCAGGATCAGCAGGAATTCCTCGCCGCCGATACGAAACACCGCATCGGTGCTGCGCAGGTTGTCCAGCAGATGCTTGGCGACAGCCTTGAGCACGTCGTCGCCGACCAGATGGCCGCACTCGTCGTTGAGCCGTTTGAAGTGGTCTAGATCGATCAGCGCCAAGGCCAGTGGCAGGTTTTCGCGTTGCGCCCTGGCCAGTTCGCGCGAGAAGAATTCATCCAGATAGCGGCGGTTGTAGAGGCCGGTCAGCGGGTCGCACAGCGCCTGCTCGCGCAGTTGCTCGTGCAGATTCGAGATGGTGCGCAGACGCTCTTCACTCAGGGCCAGGGCCTCGGCCAGCTTGAGCTCGCTGAGGTGGCGCTGGGTCACGTCGCGTACGTAGAGCATATGGCCCAGCAGGGTCGGGCCGTGGCGAGTGGCGCGTTCGATGGCGCGCACCCGCACTTCGTAGTAGCGCGCCGCGCTGGTCAGGGTCAGCGGGCGCTCCTGATCGCCCTCGCCGGCCTCATTCAGCAGACGCTGCAGGTCGGCGCCGAACACCGGCCACTGCCCCAACTCGGTGCCCTGCCAGCCCTGCTGCAGCCCTGCCAGCTTCAGCGCGGCCGGATTGGCCTCGATCACCCGACCACGCGGATCGATCACCAGCACCGGGTCGAGCAACGCCTCCAGCAGCAGATGGCGCGCCACCGGCAGCAGGTCGAACAGGCGTACGCCGACGATCAGCCAGGAGAACGCCGCCAGGGTGAAGGCGAAGCTGAAGGGGGTCGGGTCGAAGCCGAACAGGGTCCAGCCGAACACCACATAACCGACGTTGGCCACCCAGGGCACCGCGGTGACCAGCACGAACGCCAGATAGTGACGGCGGTGCAGCCCTTGACTGAGCGCCGCGGCGCGGCTTACCACGCCCATGCAGAACGCCATGAACAGGTAGACGTAGACGGCCGTGGCATAGAACAGCGGGCCATGCTGATAGCGCACCGGGGCTCCCGGACTGTCGTCGACGGGAGCGCTGCCGGCACCGTAGAACAGGCCATGCCAGGGATTGCTCAGCGCCAGAGCCCAGACCAGCAGCGGCACCAGGCTCAGCCCCAGGATGCTGCTACGCGGCAACGGCGTGCGCATGCTGTTGACGTACTGCCAGAGGAATACCGCCCAGAACGTGGGCGTGGAAACGATGCCGGGCCAGGCCATGCTGGCCCAGAACATCTTGCATTCGGCGGCGAAGAAGCTCATTTCCAGTGCCGCGGCGCCCATCCACCAGAGGCTGGCCAGGTGCAGCAGAATGAAGCTGTCACGCCCGGGGAAGTCGCGCTGGCGGGTGACCCAGTGCGCCAGCAGGACCACCCCGAAGCACACCAGCAGGGTCATCAGGACCGGCGGTGACAGGCTCCAGCCGGAAGCCAGACAGGCCTGCATCAGCGCCCCCTCCAGCTCGGCGACAACCGGAGAACGGCACGCACGCCGCAGTCGGACGCGGCGAAACGAAATGCATGGGCGGTGACGCGAACCAAAATACGCAAGGGCCTTCCTGACCTCTGATGCTGACTGGCGCAGGGCGCCTAAGATACTGCAAAACCCCTACCACTACAGGGTTTATTCACCCACCGCGCGCCTCAGGCGCCTGGTGGGCGCCGCAGCAGGCTGGCCGCCATGGCAGCCAGCAATCCAACGCCCAGTAGCAGTACAGCCCAGAGTCCCCAGCGTTGCCAGTCACCTTGCGCAACGGCCGCTGGCTCGCCCATGGAGCCGGCCAGTGCGCTCGCATCCCCCAGCTCGGCGCGGCCGAGGCTGGCCAGACGCTCGGCCTGGTAACCGGGAATCAGGCTGGGCAGCGGCAGCGCCGCCGATTGCGCACCGGCATTGCCCAGTGCCAGGCGATAGGGCGCCTCGCCGCGGGCGAGAAAGATCAGCTGGGTGGCGCGCAAGGCGACCTGCAGGTTCGGCACCTCCGGCCCCAGACCGCCACCGCGCGGGTCGAGCTGCAGACGCAACTGACGCACCGGCCAGCCCGGCAAGGCCAGTTCGTCGTGCACCATCTCCCGGCCATTCTCCGGCAGGCGATAGAGCAGACCGCTGGCCAGCGGCCGCCACGCGCCCTGATCGCTGCTGCGCGCCTCGATACGCAGCGGTGCCAGGGTATTGGCCTGCGCCAGCGGCAGGCGCAGCCGCTCCAGAGGTAACGCCAGCGGCAGC